>DATNQC010000096.1:0-5297 GCA_036702885.1 Oculatellaceae cyanobacterium
CCCAAGTGGGGTGTGAGGACCACCTTCCCGGCATGTTCGCCAAGTTGGAGCAGCGGGCTATCTGCAGGTAAGGGTTCTTGTTCGAATACGTCCAACGCAGCCCCTGCCACAAGGCCTTCCCGAATCGCATTGACCAATGCCGCTTCGTTAATAATGCCGCCACGGGCGCAATTCACGATCCGCAGGCCCGGCTTACAGCGCGCAAAGGCTTCTGCATTAAAGAGGTTAACAGTTTCCCGGGTTTTAGGTGCATGAATCGTAATGAAGTCAGACGTTTCCAGAATTTCATCAAAGGAAACCAGGCCAACGCCGAGTTCTTCCGCCATGGCCTTGGACAAGAAGGGATCAAAGACATTCACCTTCATCTCCATCGCCAGGCAGGTCTTGGCCACACGACGCCCAATACGGCCCAAACCGACAACCCCCAGGGTTTTCCCGTAAACTTCAACACCCATGAGTTTGCTACGAAGCCATTGGCCTGCTTTCAGCGTAGCATCCCCTTCCGGGATATGACGTGCCAGCGCCATCAGCATCCCGACCGTATGTTCTGCCGCAGCAACCGTGTTTCCATCGGGCGAGTTCACCACAATCACACCGTGCTTGGTGGCAGTCTGAACGTCAATGTTATCGGTTCCAACACCGGCACGACCTACGATCCGCAAATGCGGCGCTTGCTCAAAGACATCCGCGGAAACCGTCGATGCACTACGAATCATCAGCGCATCCACATCCGCAATCTCCTTCAAAAGCTCCTCATGCGATAGCTTCGGGATAAAAACTACCTCACAGGAGGCTTTCAGGATGTCCGCCGCCAGTGGATTAATGTTATCGGTAATAAGTACCTTGGGTTTTCCGCTCCGATTAGACATGGCTGGCGACACGCTCCTCTTTTGCTTGCTCAGCAGCGGCAACAGCAGCTCCCGGTTGAATTGATACGCCCAACTCCAGCAGTACGCTTTCCAAAGCCGCCAGCGTCACCAGGACATCCCGCTCCGAAACGTGGCCCAAGTGCCCAATCCGCATCAACTTGCCTTTCAGGTCTTTTTGACCATCGGCAATCACAATGCCAAAGCGCTTCCGCAGGGCAGAACGCACGGCATCCACCGTCACGCCAGCCGGGGGCAGGAACGAGGTGACCGAAGGACTTGCAATGGCGTCATCCGGCACAAATAATGACAGGCCCAATGCCCGAAGCCCGGCCCGTGTCATCCACTGCAATAAACGGTGCCGTTCGGCAATTTGCGGCAGGCCTTCTTCCATCATCAAACGCAGGGCGACATCCAGCGCCAGAATCAGGTGCGTCCCCGGCGTGTATGGCGTCGTTTCATCCTGCTGGGATTTCAGATAACGCGTAAAGTTAAAGTAATACCCCGGATTCTTGCACCGTTTATGCGCTTCCATTGCACGATCACTGTAGGCCAGGAAGGATAAACCCGGTGGAATCATAAAACCTTTTTGACTGCCGGAAACCGCAATATCCAAATCCCAGCCGTCAAAGTCAAATTCCGTTGCGCCCAGGCTGGTAATCGCATCCACAACGACCAAAGTATCCGGACTAATGCGACGAATCGTAGCCGCTAGCTCGCGAACCGGGCTCAAAACCCCGGTTGAAGTTTCGCTATGGTTCAGGAAGACCGCATGGAAGGGCTTTTCCCGGTTAGCTACAAGCACTTCTTCTAGGCTCGCTGAGGTGTGCGCTTCACCCGGAGGAACTATCAGGGTTTCCACCTGCACGCCGTGCGAGGTGGCAATTTCAGCCCACCGTCCGCTAAAAACACCATTCACAAGAACCAGCACCCGATCACCAGGGTTGCAGACATTGGAAACTGCTGCTTCCATAGCCCCTGTGCCGCTTGCTGTATAGAGAAATACAGGATTTTTAGACTGGAAAGCCCAAGAGAGGTTAGGGAAAACCCGTCGCAACACTTCTTTGAAGCCTGCGCTTCGATGACCAAGCGCGGGACGGCTCAACACTTCCCGCACAGCTTCAGGGAGCGGGGTGGGGCCAGGGATCATCAACAACTCAGCTTGTTTCATGGGCCGGAGTCCTTCCAATTCAATGCTTGCGAGTGAGCGGCTTTAAACAGGGATGTTATACATAAAAACACTAAAAGATATACAAATGCATTTCTTTTGCTTACCCTGTCATTTGTAGGGTTCTATTTTAAATCAAAAGGTTTTTATAAGCGATGAACCGGATCCAATCCACGTTCTCCGTTACAGCGCTTCCGTATGCAGCAATTGCACCAGCAGGCGCGCAACTTTCTTCTTTGGGGCAAGCACAGGTCCGCCATGTAAGCTTTAGCGGTCAACAAGACGCGTTGGAACGCAAAGATTTCGACTATCAGCTTAAAGGTTGCTCCCGGAAAGAGAGCAAAAATGCATTACCTGAGCTGTTAAAAGCGCAATCATTCGCGCAGGCTACTGAAAGAGCGCTAAAAACAGCCGACAACAAACGATTTTTCGGGGCAGTTCTGGAATTCGAGGACGGACAAAAGTTTCTGAGCGGAAGCTATATCCTACTCCGGGATCGCCCCAGGTGCGACCTCGACAATGCCATTACCCTGGGAATGCGCCAATGGCAGGCACAAAATTGGAATGCAGAAAAGCCCCTACAGTTACCCAGAGTCAAAGCGCTCTATTTGGCCAATGCCAACCTCCATAGCCTGGCCAACCCTTGTGAAGATTGTCTGGCGCTCCTCAATACGTCGATTTTTACGCCAGAAACACAAATTTACACCCTGGAAGGCACACCAACCAGGCCCAACAGTGTAATTCGTAAGCAAACCGTTGCGGATATCCTGCCTTTGCATCAAGGTCGGGCAAATGACAATATCCAGTGGCTAACCAGCCTCCCGGTTAAAGAACTCGCCATACAGACCAGCACATCCGCCCAACAAGCTCTGGCCAAGATGGAAAGACCTGTATCCTCCACGCAAATCAGGCGTATGGTCACCCTGGCAAAACGTTCTTATGAACAAAGTCAAAAAACCGATCCGCTGACCCAAACGCATGCGGGCAGCGCTGTCCTGGTGAATCACGCCAAGCGACGCCTCTATGCAGGTTCCCGTTTTGAATGGGCACGCCGATGGCCCGAATTTGCCGATTTAGACGCCGCCAAAAAAGGTCTTCAAAAGGCTCAGCAGCATCAATGGCGTTACCAAAAGTTACTGGAACAACCCTGGATACCGCCCTTTCTGAAGGAACGCCTGGCAAACCGGCTTGAACGGCCTTCCATTACGGCTGTCTCGTATTATAACGATATGCCGCCTTCCATCCGAAGCCTGGGCAGACTGCGCCGCCATCGTGGATCTGACGACACCCTGGTCATTACCGTGGAAAACAATACTATTCAGGTTCGCACCATACAGGATTATCTACCGGCAGCCCACAATACCCCACTTATTATCAAAAGAAACAGCCTTTCAACCACTGGCTAGCCGCACACTAGGCGACAAAAGCTACTCCTTCAAGCCGCCAGACAGAAGGCCCTTCATAAACTGCTTCTGACCAATTAAAAACACGATCACCACCGGCACGATGGAAATGGTCGCCGCCGCCATTAACACGGTCCAATCCGTCGTATCCCGGAAGCTCCCTTTAAGGGTCGCCAAACCAACCGGCAACGTTCTCATGTGATCGGAATTGGTCACAATCAACGGCCACATAAAGCTATTCCAACTGGTGATAAACGTAAACACCGCCAAAGCAGCCATGGCCGGAGCAGCCAAAGGTAACGCAATCTTCCAGAAAATCTGCCAAGGGGTGCAGCCGTCAATCCGGGCGGCATCCTCCAGCTCCCTCGGCAAGCCATTGAACCATTGCCGCAGCATAAACACCCCGAACGCTCCGAACAACCCCGGCACAATAAGCGCCCAATAGGTGTCCAGCCAGTGGAACGTCTTCATGAGAAAGAACAAAGGCACGATATTCACTTGCGGCGGCACCATCAGCGTCATCAGGAAGAGAAAAAACACGATATTCTTATGCGGAAAATTGAGCCGGGAAAAGGCATAGCCCGCCATCGCCGAAAACAAAACGTAGCCCAAGGTGGTTAAACCGGACACCAACAAGCTGTTCCAAAAGTACACACCCATCGGCACTTGCGCCAACAGGCGCGCATAGTTGCCCCATTCCCAATGTTCCGGCCATAAACGCGGGGGATAGTGAAACACTTCATCAATTCTGGTCAGCGACGTCACCACCATCACCCAAAACGGCAAAGCCATCAGCACCGCACCAAAAGCCAGAGCGACCCATCCCAAAACACTTTTCTTCATGCCGTTTCGTCCTCGTAGAGCACCCAGTGCTTCCTCAACCACCATTGAAGCAACGTCAACGCCAGAATCACCACAAACAGGATGTAGGCAATGGCGGATGCGGGCCCAATTTTATAAAACTGGAACGCGTTTTTGAACATCCAGTAAACCATCAGCTCCGTGCTATGCTCCGGACCGCCTTGAGTCAGCAGGTAAATAGAGTCAAAGGTCTGGAAGCCGTTAATCAGCGTCATAATCCCCACAAAAAACAGCGTAGGCGTTACCATAGGCAACGTTACCAGCCAAAAAGTCCGCCAGGGAGACGCACCATCCAAGTGGGCGGATTCATACAGCGATGGCGGCACGGCCTGCAATCCGGCCAGGAAAATCACCATGTTATAGCCGATATCCTTCCAGACACGCAAGATAATCACCGCCCAAAGGGCCGTTTTCGGGTCATAGAGCCAGGCAATCGGCTGTTTGAGGACATGCAGACTTTGCAGCACCCAATTCACAATGCCATAGGCCGGATCGTAGAGCCATCCCCAAACCAATGCAATACTGACCATCGGCGTAATGAACGGTAGAAAGTACGCCGTCCGGAAAAATGTCTGTCCACGAAACGCCCGGTTCAGCCAGACGGCCAAAAACAGGCCCAACGCAATTTCAAGAACGCCGGAAACAATCACAAAGAACCACGTGACCCCGAACGACTTCCAGAAAAGCGGATCCCCTAAAACCGCCTGATAGTTGTCCAGCCCCACAAACCGAGGCGCTCCCAACAGGTTCCAGTAGGAAAAACTAAGTCCCAATGAGGCTAGAATCGGTCCATACGTAAACAACAGCAAACCCAACAGGCATGGCGCCAGAAACAGGCACGCCCACCGGATTTCGCTTGCAGAAGGCGCTTCCTTCATCGGGGCGTCTCCAGCATTTTTTCCAATTCCGGCTTCACCCGGCGAATCGCGCTTGCTGCATCCTTCTGCCCATCCCAAACCGGCTCCAGGGCCAATTGCAAGACTTCTGCCATTTCATTCC
>DATNQC010000093.1:0-10323 GCA_036702885.1 Oculatellaceae cyanobacterium
CGCCGATCGGGATATTCGCGCACAACGCGGTCAGATCGTGAGTGAAGACGACCCGACTGAACGGGAGCTGGATTCCGTGACAGACTGGGATGCCGTTTTAAGCAACAATGGCAGTCTGGAAGCACTGAAAGCACAAGTGGACGCTCTCTTTTGAGCACATACAATAAGGGTACAAATGCATGATAAGGGGGCTTCCATGAAAATTCTCCTGATCGGCAATGGCGGACGCGAACATGCCATCGCACAAGCGCTGTCCCAAAGCCGACACCAGCCGAAACTGTTTTTTGCAAAGGGCAATCCAGGAATGGCGTCACTCGGCCAATGCCTGGACGTTGATGTCACCGATATTCCCAAGCTCAAACAGTTCGCCCTGGATAATCAAATTGACTTGACCGTGGTCGGCCCCGAGTTACCACTATCCCTCGGCTTGGCAGATGAATTCACCAGCGCGGGCCTCAACGTGTTTGGCCCCAAAAAGCAAGGTGCACAACTGGAAGCGAGCAAGGCATTCGCCAAAAACCTGATGGCCAAACACGGCATTCCCACCGCAGGGTATCGATTTTTCGCTTCGGAGTCCGCTGCACTGGCAGCCTTGGCGGAATTCACACCGCCTTATGTAATTAAGGAAGACGGCCTTGCAGCGGGAAAAGGCGTCACCATCGCGCCGGATCGCGCGACAGCGGAAGTCGCCATTCAGGCTGCTTTTCAAAAAAATATGCCGGTCGTTATTGAAGAGTTTATGACCGGCCAGGAACTATCCATTTTGGTATTCTGCGACGGGCAAACCGCCCTGCCCTGCATCGCCGCGCAAGACTTTAAACGGGTCGGCGAAGGAAACACCGGCCCCAATACGGGTGGCATGGGTGCATACGCCCCGGTTCCGCTCGCCACGCCCGCCTTGCTGGAGCGGGTGCAGCAGGAAATCGTCAACCCGATGCTGACCGCGCTGCAAGCTGAAGGTATCGACTATTGCGGCATTCTGTATGCCGGGCTGATGATTAACCCGGACGGTGCCCCCAAAGTCGTGGAATTCAACGTCCGCTTCGGCGATCCGGAAACCCAGGCGGTTCTACCTCTACTGGAAGAGGATCTGGTCGAGCTGATGCTCGCCACCGTGGAAGGCAAGCTATCTCAATATGAGCGCCTGCACTTCAAGCAAGGCATGCATGCTGTTACCGTAGCGCTGGTTTCCAAAGGCTACCCTGGCGATTATCCAACCGGCGTCCCGATTACCTTCCCGGCCTCCCTGCCTGAGAACGTCAGGCTTTTTCACGCCGGAACCAGGCAACTGGCGGATCAATCCATCGTCACCGCAGGCGGCAGGGTTCTGAACGTGACCGGCCTCGGCCACTCCATTGAAGAAGCTCGCAAAGCGGCTTACACCATCATTCAGGACATTCAGTTTGAAACTTGTTACTACCGTCGTGATATCGCTGAAACACCGGCCGGCGCAATGACCTCGGCCAATAACCTTTAGGGCAGGAGCAGCGATGAGCACAATTCCCACCTTCCAAAACGGACAAGTCTTCGTAGCGCCCTCCATCCTGTCGGCGGATTTTGCCAAGCTGGGCGACGAACTCCGCATGCTGGAAACATCCGGCGCGGATTGGATTCATGTGGACGTGATGGACGGAATGTTTGTCCCCAACCTAACGCTGGGACCACCAATTATTAAGGCACTGCGCCCACACAGCCGTCTACCGTTCGATGTTCACCTGATGATTGAGAAGCCTGAACGCTACCTGACAGAGTTCAAGCAGGCTGGCGCCGATATTATCACCGTGCATGCAGAAACCTGCCCGCATTTGCACCGCACGCTGACTGAAATTCGTCGTTTGGGCTGCCGTGCCGGTGTTTCGCTCAACCCGTCCACCCCAGTTTGTGTTCTGGAAAATGTGCTGGATGAATTGGATTTGATCCTGGTGATGTCCGTCAATCCCGGCTTTGGTGGACAATCCTTCATTCCAAACACCTTGAACAAGCTGCAGCAGGTCCGCCAAATGATTGGAGAGCGCCCCATTTGGCTGGAAGTGGATGGCGGTGTATCCCCGAAAAACGCGGAGGAGGTCCGACAAGCCGGCGCTAATGTGTTGGTTGCGGGTTCCGCTGTGTTTAAAGCACAGGACATTCCGGCTACCATCCGTGCATTGCGAGGATAATAAGATAAGATGAGCCAGGATTTCTCCCGACTAAAACGGCCACGCCATCCCATGCCGGATTTTGTCCGCAAGGCCCTAGAAACGCATGGCCTGATGACTGCCTACCAAAGCCGCCCGCCATATCAGCAAAACGATTATCTGGGCTGGATCAACCAAGCCAAGCGCGAAGAAACCCGACAAAAGCGCTTGCAACAGATGCTGGATGAACTTCGGCTCGGCAATGTGTACATGAAGATGCCTTACCGCCCCAAGTAGTTTTCAAGGAACCGTGTCGGCTGTTCGATACATGCGGTAAAGGAAGTATTCTGCATGAGACGATGTTATTCCGCTGCCATTGCTTGTCTTGCATGCTCCCTGCTTGGGGCGCTTGTGGCGCACGGCTGGGACGGACAATGGACCGACGGGAAAAGCGGACAGAATTATCTTTACGATAAAGACGACAGCACGGGCAAAGCTGGCACCGAGGAGCCTGCTCAGGTCTTTCTAATTCCGCCGCCACGGGATTATATGAATGTAGATCCGGAAGAGCTGGACGACTACTTCAAGCAGCGCAAAAAGGACTATTCCCCCTATGCCTTGCTGCGTTTACCGCAGGCCATCCGCTATGAAGGCGTCACCATCCCAAAGGGCTACTATGAAGTCAAAGCTGGGGAATGGGGCGACGGCTCCCCAAATATCAGGCTCAACGCGCCACAACAGCTCCCACCCTTGCAGCCCCAAAGCACTGGCAAAACAAACCAATCTTCTTCTAAACCACTTCCTGGGCAGCGCGTTTTAATCATCAAGCGCTTGGGGAATGTGATTGCCGTGGTTCCTATCCACGAAATCCGTTTTTACAAGCCGCCTCGCAAGGATAAAATCCCCAAGCGTGCGCTTGCCTGGCTGGAAACCGAAGAACGACAGCCGGTTCTCAAGTACTACGAGAAGCATTGGATCTTCAGCACACGCTTTCAGTAGCTCAAAAACATGACACCGTGCTTTGGTACAATAGAAACAATAATGTCATTCGACTAAGGAGTCGGGAGTGATTCTGGAAGCGTTTAGCGAAGAGCTGAAAGCCTGCGCCAACCACGGGCGTGTGCCGGAACACGTCCTGTTTGAATGGCTCAGCCGGTATCTTCAAACGCCACCAGCGCCTGACGACATGGTGGGGCGGGTCCTCCACACGGAAATTGCGATGGTAGACTGCAACGGTCTACTTGCCTTTGAAGGGAAAAGCAATACAGGTAATATTCTGCTGGAAAGCCTCTATAAATACTGCCGCAGCTATGATCATTGGAAGTTCAGCCAATGGCTACACCGCTTGAATGCATCTGACTTTGCTGAAAGCTCTGGCGCCTCATAGTATTTCTATCTCAACCTCCCTGAAAGGCGTGCCCCAAAATAAAAAGCACAACTGAATCAGTTGTGCGCGCTATGAGGAGTTAACTGTTATTGAAGTGAAGTCTGAATTGAGGAGTTGAGAGGCGATGAAAGGTTGAGGAGAAGAGGTAAATCTTACATATATCTTATAGGCACACCTCCCAAATCCTTTAATTTCAGGGCAAAACCCTTCTCTCCCAAGCATTTTAGGCGCATGCAAAAAACGCAAAAAAGACCGAAAATTTCGGCTTTTCCACAATTTGAATCCCCTGTTTTTTGAAAATTCTAAAACCGCTGACGACGAATCAAGATCGCCGGTGGGAAGGAAACATAGCGATCTCTGCGGTAGATGCGCTTCAGCTCATCCGTCAGAGAAGCCCCTTCAGCCGCCGGTGCCTCCACGGGCTGCTGCGCAAGCGGCGCACTCAAAAACTGAAGCAGGCATTCTTCATTTAAATTGCTGGATTGTGCCATCGGTTCAAGATACTTTGTACGGCTTTCGGCTTGTATTCTTTCCGCCGAACATCCCTTCGACGTGTTTTCATCATAAAAAAAGCCAGGTTCTCCAACATCGGCCAGGCGATTGAAAGTCTCTGCCCGCCAAGAGATCTAAACTGAACGAGGGATTCCAGGTCGAATCGGCATTTGCTTTCTGCAAAGCAGCGTAAGCGCGAAGTTTACAAGCCGTAAGCCAAGTAGCGCATTGACACAGAAAATGCGCCTCAGGAGGATGCCGATCCGTCCTAGTCAGCCTGGATTTGCTTATCCAATTGGTAGCCTAGCACTGCCCCAAAAACCGGGCCTGCTACAACCCCAATCACCGGAACCATCCTGCCCACCTCAACCCCCAGACCAAAGCCGACAAGCGCACCATCCCATGCTGGGTCCAATTGGACGCTCGTCCACGTTTCCGGTTCAGCCGACCGGTTTAACTCCTGATAGTTGATCTGGAATGATTCAAGCTGAAACACCTGTTCCGGATGCCGAGTCATCAGCAGACCACCCAGCAGAACCAGGCTGCAGAATGCCCCCAAGGCTAAAACCATCGCCAATAGCCGACTGCTTAATACAAGCAATTGACCGCTTTTTAAGTGAAGCGTTTCCAAAAACTGCCGACTATCCAATTGCATCTGGCTACTCCAATCCAGGCGTTCGATCCAGACAGGATAAGATTTATATCAATATAAAAACTAAAATCCGGATGGGATTGCCTCGGCTATGCTTTTTTAAAAAGGAAGATTCGCACCTTCAAGCACTGTCCCAACCATTGGTCACGCAACATGCGCTCCAACGCTTATTTTGCCGAAGCTTACCCAACCCTTTTCTGTCACCTTCGCTATCTGATGGTTAGTATAGGCCTTTGCGCCGTGGTTTTTCTATTCCACGAACGGGCATTCGCCGATCAGACAGTGCATGCCAAAGCACGCTTTACAGATAGTCCAGAGCTATCCGAGGTCCGCCGGGATCTAGCAAAAATCGATCAGGATGCCGCCAATGGGATCTATGATGACGCCTCTGCAATTGTGGGAAAGGATATCAAGGCGCGGGATATTTATCGCCGCTATATCCAACGCGCCTCCAGCATTAGCGAGCAGCTCCTTTCCCTTCGTCCCCGGCTAACCCAAAACAATCAAACGATGAGCCTCCAGCAATTGGGTGCTTTCGCCCAAAACCTGTCTGCCGAAAATCAACGGTTTGCAGGCACCTTTACACATGGCGAGGAAAATTTTCAAACTTACCAGCTCATCCAAACAGCTATCACCAATCTGGAAGACGCCATTAACTACTGGCGCATTTCAAACCGCTACCGCAACCTCTACCGCGGCTCCCAGAAAGAGCAGGATCAGGACCAGCAAATCCTTCGGCTGAAAATCCAAACAGCCTTAAATGCCATCGATCAACTGCAAACCATCATCCAAACCCGGGAGGCCCTGAGCAAAGATCTGGCCGAATCGCAGTCCCAAGCTGCAATTGACGACATAAACGCCCGGTCAAGCCACAATGCCACTCAACAGCAGCCATCCCCGAAGCGTTGAAGCCTCCAATGCAGTCTGGCGCTAAAGAACCTCAACCGTAAAGCCAACCTTACGCAACCGGCTGACGGGTGAGCTTTTTCACTTCCTCCAGTAGCGCGTCGATTCGCGCCATTTCCGTTTCATCCGGCAGCACCATGGGCGGGCGCAGCACAGGTTCCATATACCCCAGCTTGGCCATGCAGGTTTTAATGACGGTTGGATTCGGCAAAAAGAAGATTTCGCGCGCCAAGTTGAGCTGCTTCAGATGGAGTTCCAGCGCCTTTTGCCGATCACCCCGCTTTGCTGCCTGAATCATATCTCGCATCAGGTTGCCGGTCAGGTGCGCCAGCACACTGATTGTTCCATACGCGCCGCAGGCAATCATGGGCACCGTCAACGAGTCATCGCCGCACCAAGTCCGCCAGGTATCCTGTGGTAGTTTGGCCGTGATTTCACTCACTTGGTCCATATCCGGATGGCTTTGCTTGACCCCAATGATATTCGGACATTCCCGATGCAAGGCTGCCATGGTATCGGGGCTCATCAGCACCACCGAGCGACTGGGAATGTTATAAATCACGATTTCCGTATCCACCGCCTTGGCCACTTGCCGGAAGTGTTCCTGCATGCCACGTTGAGACGGCTTGTTATAGTAGGGCACCACGGTCAGAATCGCATCCACCCCAATGGCCGCTGTTTTTTTGGCTTCCTCGACGGTTTTGTGGGTGTCATTGGTGCCTACGCCCGCCATCAGCTGGACATTTTTACCTTGCAGAGCATGCTTGACGACTTTCAGCAGCTCGATTTTCTCGTCAAAACTCATGGTCGGACATTCACCCGTGGTGCCATTCACCAGGATGCCGTCGCAACCGTTTTCTACCAAATGAAGCGCCAGCTTTTCCGCCTTTTCAAAATCAACGCTTCCATCCCGCTTGAACGGGGTCAGCATGGCCGGAATCAGCTCGGCGGATAAATGAGGCATAGCACATCCTTTTCCGTGTTAACAGCTTTATTGTAATACCAAGTCGCGCTTCATGAGCACCGCTCCGCACCCCCTTGAGCGCGCGCCACTTCACTGGCTCAGATGCTGAAATTGAGCCTGCCGCATCCGGGCATCCAAGAGGAAGCGTTTCTACCTATACCTGCGCAGGTTGCTTATCACGCTGAGAGGCCGGCTTAAGCCAACCGTTGTTCACCACGACCTCTGCCAACCGGACCGCGTTTAACGCAGCGCCAATGCGCAGGTTATCCGCCACAACCCACATATTGAGGCCATATTCGGGATTGGAAGTATCCCGACGAATCCGCCCCACATAGACCGGATCTTTGCCAGTTGCTTCCACCGGGGTGGGGAAGTCCTTCGGATTTCTGCGCACCACGACATCCGGCGTTTTTTCAAGGACATCCATCGCCGCTTCCGGGCTGACGGGCTGCTTAAACTCCAGTGTGACCGACTCGCTATGCCCCACCATCACAGGCACGCGAACCGCCGTGCAGGTCACTTTCAAATCCGGGCGGTGCAGGATCTTGCGGCTCTCATGAATCACCTTGGTTTCTTCCTTGGTGTAGCCATCCTCAACGCCACCCTCAATGAATTTATCAATCTGGGCAATCAGGTTAAACGCAATGGGGTGAGCAAAGACATTGGGCTTGGTGGCTTCTTCGCCTTCCGCTTTTTCGCCCATCAGTCCGAAAAAGGCGCGGCTCATTTCCAGCAGTTCATCCATACCCTCTTTACCAGCCCCGCTCACGGACTGATAGGTGCTGACAATCACACGCTCCAGGCCAAACGCTTCATCCAACGCCTTAAAGACCGGCATCAGCTGTGCGGTAGAGCAGTTGGGGTTGGCGATAATCCCGTTATGGGTCGCAACATCTGCATCATTCACGCCAGCCACCACCAGGGGCACACCTTCCGTCAGGCGGAAGCAACTGGTGTTATCAATCACCACACAGCCTCGCTTCACCGCTTCGGGCACCAACGCCTCGCTCACCGCGCCGCCTGCGGAAGCCAGAACAATATCCACACCTTCAAAAGCTTCCGGGGTGGCTTCTTCCACAAGAATTTCCTGCCCTTTGAAGGTGACATAGCTGCCAGCCGTCCGTTTGCTCGCCAAAGGTTTCAAGCGCTTCACGGGGAATTGCCGCTCTTCCAGAATGTGCATCAAGTGGGAGCCTACCAGGCCGGTTGCTCCTAGGATAGCGACCTCGTAACCTTGCGCGGACATGGAACAATCTCCTATTGTGAAGTGAAAAAGCGCCAAACGGGCGAGCTTATGACGCGGGTATTATAACCCAAGCGCCTCCCCAATGCGAGAGCCCATGCGGGGAATGCTGGCGGCCTTTCAAGGCAGGTCTCCGAAAAATCGGCTTTCGGCTTGAATGTCATGGGACAGCATCCTGAGCAGAACCTCAACCATTCATTTTGAGCCATCACGATCTTACCCAATTCCAAAGACTCCTTTGGCGCTTCCATGAACTTAAAACGAAAGTCTCATTCATTTTGACACTGGAGCATGCCTACCCATCCTCTGAGAAGGACAATAAAAACCCCTTACCAGAAGTCCGATAAGGGGCAGGGTTATTTTTGTGTAAAGTCGCTTAGTCGTTGAAATCTGATGTTTGAGTATCGACTATGCCAATTGCAGCACTTTGCGGCTATTGTCGATATCCTGCTTTTCCACAACAGGCACCTGGGCGCCAAGTTCATTGAGAACAAACTCTACCACCCAACGAATTTTGGGGCGCGCCACGTTGCGGACATAAAACTCTTTCAAGTCATCCACCGCGGGCTGGCCGATACGAATCAGCGCCATGGCGCAAACCGATTTAACGCGGTTGTGACTGGATTTCAAACCCTGAATCAGATATGGAATGGCAGGACGATTAATGCGAACCAGCAGGTTTTCCGCTTTTTCGGCCGTGGCTTTATCGGCATCTTCCAGAGACTCAATCAGAAACTCGATCAATTCCTCCAGGGAAACCGTTTGGTGTTCGCGGTCAAAGCTGAAATCCTTGTTCCAGATTAGGTGGAATTTCAAGGTTTCCAGACTGAGGGGTGACGTCATCGGTACGTAACTCTCCACATCCATCGCAATTGGGTTTGTAAGCAGTTTTATACTCGATTTCTCAGGGGGTAGCAATTTCAGTGAGGCCGCCTGATCTTCTTAAAAAGACACCGGTAAAATAATTTCTTTACTTCGCAATTTTTATTTAAAAAACAACCAATATAGAAACTTTCCGCTTTTTCGCGGTTTCATCAGGATCCTGGATTTTCAAGGCAGCTTTACGATTCGTAAAAAAATCCCGCGCGAAGCTAAGATCCCGTATGAACTTCTGACAATTTTTTAACCGGTTTTTTAGAGATTCTTTATCTTTTCTTTATCTCTCTTTTGGATATCCATCGTGAGATTGAAGGATATCAACCAGTAATCAATACGCACCCCGAATCCCCATAGAACATTGCCCCTCCATCCCCGGCAACTCTCCTCTAACAAAAGCTGATGCCCTTTATTGAGGCTGCGATGACACCATTGAAAGCAGCCCTGAACAGAACTATCATATCCTATATTCTAGGAAAGGCGTTCTGCACTCATGGCGATTTCTCTATACTACGGGGACGAGGAATACCTGCTCCAGCAGGAAGTCAAGCGCTTGAGAGCGTCTGTTCTCAATCCCCAAATGGGGAGCCTGGGACATAAAATCCTTGAGAACCCCAAGATTAGCGACGTGTTAGAGGCCGTGGGCGCGGTTTACTTTAATCTGGGCGGCAAAACGCTGATTGAAATTCATGATTTCGCTTTCCTCAACAAGGCGGCAACCGGTACGGATGAAAAACAGTTGACCGAGCTCATGGCCCTGCTGGAAGCCCATGACGAGGGCAAGCATATCCTATTCCTGAGCACCAAAATCAACCGGAGCGTCAAATTCGCCAAATGGTTGATCGGGCATAAGCCCCTGGCGCCTGACGTCAAAGAATGCAAAACACTCGCTTTCTACCAGACAGATGAAGCAATTCATCGCCTGATGCAGGAAAGCAAGCGTCGGAACATTCGGCTGGAGCCAAAAGCAGCTGCCTTACTGGTGGAGCATCAGGGCGTCAGCTTACTCCCCTTGATGACGGAAGTTGAAAAGCTCGCCGTGTATGCAGGGGATCGCGCCATCACCGCCGCCGATGTGGAAGCGCTCTCCAATCACAACGAAAACACCTTTAAAATGCTGGCCGACTGGATTCACATGCGGAACCGTGGGGAAGTGTTCCACACCCTGGAAGAACTTTTACTGCGCCAACATCCCATTCAACTGTTTGCCCTGATTCAAAGTTGGCTGGGCAATCTGTTTCAGCTTCGTTACTGGCAGCAGCGCGGATACCCAGAAGCGCGCATTGCGGAACTGGCTCAAAAACACCCCTACAAGGTGAAAAAGGATCTCCAGGAATTCGCCCGCATTCCGTTTACCCGGTTGGAAGCCTTGCAGGCCAAAACGCTGGATTTGGAGTGGAAAACCAAAACCGGGGAACTGCCCGCCAAATTAGCGTTAGAAATGCTGCTGGGGAGTTAACGCATGAGCTTGTTACAACCACCCGTTGCTTCTTCCCCCCTCCCCTGGGCAGATCGCTTTTTTGCCGGAGCGATTACCAACCGCCGCCTGGCGCATGCCTATATCTTAAAGGGCAAAGCATACAGCAGCATGTATCAATTGGCGCTCAAGCTCGCGCAGGTACTCAACTGCCAAAACAGACCTCAACTCACAGTCGAGGCGCTTGAACTGGATGCCCTTTCCTGCAA
>DATNQC010000102.1:0-4099 GCA_036702885.1 Oculatellaceae cyanobacterium
GATACATACCGATCGCTTGCTGCCGTAACTCCGCTGGCTGAGGCTGCTCCGCCCTGGGTTCGGCTTCCAACTCCCGCGCCTTGACTTCCAGCGCATCCGCCTTGGCCTCATAGGTAATCCCCAGATTCCGGTGAATTTCTTCCGGAGGGAAACCCGGTTGCTTCAGCAGTTGCTGGAAGAGTTCAATAGCCTTATCGTAATTGCCCTGCGCCTGGTAGGCAATGGCCAAATTAAACGTCGTATTGGGTTCTTCAGGCGCGAGATCATGCGCCGCTTCCAAGCGCGCCACCGCACCATTCACATCACCCGCCTGCAACATCTGCTGCGCTTTGGTATTTAACTCCGCCAAAGATTTCTGATGAACGATATTCTCCTGCTTGCAGGCAGAAACCAGACACAACGCGAGTATCAGGAAAGATAATTTATACCAAGGCGTCTTCTTCATCGGGGAGATTTCCTTGACCCAATCCATGTTCTTCAATAAATGCGCGAATCACACGCGCATACAACTGATGCTCCTGTTCCAGCACTCTGGCAGCAAGACTTTCCACTGTGTCATCCGGAAAAACCGGCACCACGCTCTTCCCCAGTATCGGTCCACCATCCACATCCCGTGTCACCAGGTGGACGGTGCATCCGGATTCCCGTTCAGCCGCATCCAACACCGCCTGATGAACCTTGAACCCCACCATCCCCTTACCGCCATAGGCCGGCAACAAACTGGGATGAATATTCAGAATCCGGTTTTCAAAGGTTTCCAGCAACGGCTCGCCCAGAATGCGATCATAGCCGGCCAACACAACCAGCTTCACACCATGAGACAGCAGCGCCGAACAAATCGCCGTATCAAAATCCTTCCGGCTGGCGTATGCACCCCGATTGATGGCAATCGCCGTAATGCCGTTTCGCTTGGCAGTCGCCAAGCCCTGCGCATCTTTGCGGTTGGAAATCACCACTTTAATCTCGGCATTGGGCAAAGCCCCCGTTTGAATCGCCTTGAGAATTGCCTCAAAATTGCTGCCGCGACCGGACAGCAAAACACCCACCGGGCAAGGCTGCCCGCTCATCGGATCACCACCTCGGATTGTCCAGGCGTACTCACCAAATGCCCAATGATCATCGCGGTTTCCTCCGTTTGCTCTTGCAGGAAACGACATACGGCCTCCGCCTGCATCGGCTCAACCGCCAAAATAAAGCCGATGCCGCAATTAAACGTATGCCACATGGCTTCATTGGAAAGATTCCCCAAACGCTGGAGATAACCAAAGATCGGTGGCGGCGCCCAACTCTCTACCTGCAATTCCGCAGATACGCCCGGCGACAGCACTCTGGGGATATTATCGTAGAAGCCGCCGCCCGTCACATGCACCATGGCGTGCACCGCGTCCGGAAAAGCTTCCAACAATGCTAAAACGGATTTCACATAGATGCGCGTCGGCGTCAGAAGCACATCCGCCAGAACCCCACCCAACTCAGGCACCGTTTGCTGTAAATCCAGCCCATGATCCGCAATAATTTTTCGGACCAGACTGAAGCCATTGCTGTGCAAACCGGAGCTCGTAAGCCCAATAAGCACATCACCCGGCTGAATGCGCTCTTTACGGGGGTACAGCTTGTCTTTTTCCGCAATGCCAACGCAAAAGCCCGCCAGATCATATTCATTGGCTGCATAAAAGCCGGGCATTTCCGCCGTTTCTCCGCCAATAAGCGCACAATCCGATTGCCGGCAGCCTTCGCTCATCCCTTTTAAAATCTCTTCCAATTGCGGTGGGTGGATTTTCCCGGTCGCCAGATAGTCCAGAAAAACCAACGGTTTGCCGCCATTCACCAAAATGTCATTGACGCTCATGGCAACGAGATCAATACCAACCGTATCATGTCGATCACACTCAAAAGCCAGCTTGAGCTTTGTCCCAACCCCATCGCACGCGCATAGCATCACCGGCTGACGATACCCTTCGGGGATTTCAAAAGCGCCGCTGAAACCGCCGATACCGCCAAGCAGCCAAGGCGCACGCGTAGGCGCTGCGGCATTTTTTGCAATCTCCACAACGGCAGCCGCTTGCTTTAAATCCACCCCTGCTTCCCGGTAAGCGTCATCCGAGGCGAGTGTTCGCATGAGAATACTCCTCTTTGCTTCTGCCTTCAGCTTACCTGAAAATGCTCACAAAGGCACGCACCGCCATGCATTATTGCGGGACGTGCAACACTGCATGCGCGGATGATTTCAGTCCCGACAGGGGAACCCCGTCCCCTTGAGCAGATGTTGCCTGCTGCATGGCGCCATGCTGACAACTGGACAATGAGCCCACCGCCAACACCAACATAATTGCCAAAAACCGGTAGCGAATCAGCTTATGACGCAACCGGACTGCTGATAAGTCCATTCCTTTGTTTTCCGTACTAAAGCCCCAACAACGAGCCTCTGTATTGTTGTATTGTTTTACAGTTTTTATGATTTGACAAGAGTTCCACTTTGATAAAAGAAAAGCCTTGTCCATCGACAAGGCATTAGTGGGATATCAATTATGACGATTTACCGTTGGTTGACAGGCCATTGACCCAGGGTACTCCACATTCCCCGGATGACTAGTGTTTCCTTGGTTTCCTGATCAATACCAAGGTCGGTTGAATCAATATCTTTCACTTCAGGAATAATCATCTTCAGCCATTTGCGCATCGACCAGTCTTGCCTTGCCAACGCTGCATCTGGACAGGAGTCCACCAGCAGCACTGGAGACTCATCGGGTAACACCTGCAAAAGCGCATGAAGGTCATGCACAGGTTCGGACAAAACCATCGCTTGCACCAATGAACGGACCAGCCCCTTTGGACTGAAAGACCGCTCCACAAAATGCAGCGGTGATGCCACAGGCTGCCTGGCCGGCTTTTTTTCACCAAAAAAACAATAACCTTCCGCTCCGGCAAACCCAATCAACAAGTTCTCTCGCGCCTGAATCGGCGGACCAAAGGGATTGGTCTGCATCAAGGAAAAAAGCCAATTTGCCAGACGCGACAACCGAAGCGGGCACATTGCGCCATTTTCTGCGTCTTCAGCCTGACAGAGTGTTTGAAAATCGGACTTCAGGAACAGGTTTTTCTTCTGTTCCGCGCTCCAGTGATTGGCAGTCAACACGGCATCCAATGCTCCAGTCCCAATACCGATGTATTCAGAAAATTGCGTCGCGCGAAAGGCACCTTGCCGCTCTCCTTCTATCTCCGCGCCAACGGTTGCTCCGATATGAATGCCACTACTGCAAGAAACAAAAACGCAACTTGATCTGGAGCCTTCCTGTACATCGTTCTTTGTTATGCACATATCCGTACTTTCCTTACCAAGTTCTCACAAAAGCGAGAATAATTCAAGCCAAAGTGAGAGGAATTTTTACTATAGTGAGAGCATGAAAAAACAATGGTTCTTGGGGCAGTATATTGACCGGCTTTTACAGGAAAAAGGCTGGAGCCGAAACCGTCTGGTCAAGGAAACCGGCATTTCCAGCGGCCATATTACCTGGCTACTCAATGGTTACGCCTCCGGAAAACCGAATCCGCCCAGTCCGTCTCTGGATATTTTGCTGGCGCTCTCCAAGGCCTTGAACGTTTCGCCGATGAAGCTGATCCAGGCATATCAGGGAAAAGAACCCGATTCGGAATTCACACGCGAAGATCGCGCCGCCTACGAGGCTGAAATGGTTGCCTGGCTGAAGCAATTGCCGCCAGATATCCTGGCGAAGGCTTTTAAAGAAGCTCACAGCCAGGATGAGTTGGACCAACTGATGCAAAAAGCCAAACAACCACCCAAACAGGATGAAGGCTAAACGCGTCACGAGTCCCGTCTCCCAGGATCAGATGCAACAACATCCTGAACATGTTTTTCCAATTCTGGCCACAGCCAGAACATCTCCCGAAGCAACCTGACCTTTTCTTCGGGGTTCAAACATTGGAGTATTGCCACAGCAACAGCAAGAGGCTCATCCATACGGAATCTCCTAAAAGATACAACGAATGAATGGCCTCGCCTGGAATTTCCAGCAGGTCTCCTGCAACTGCAGCCCTTTTGAATGTTGCTATTCAACAATCAAAAAGGCTCTACTAAAAC
>DATNQC010000109.1:0-3064 GCA_036702885.1 Oculatellaceae cyanobacterium
ATATAATTGAGTTCGGATAAGCGGGCAGGCAGCTGAACAGGCGCCCGGGCACAAGGGGGTTCTCATGTCCCGTCGTTATTATGTCACTCTGGCTTTGATATTTATAGGTATAGCCGTTGCGGGCTTCATATTCGGCAGGGTAATCATTCCCCGCATTATCCTGCGTCTCTTGGATTATGGGTCTGAACCTCCAGAAGCTTTTCATACCGGCTTTGGGCTCTATCTCTTTCATTCGGCAGTGATGGACAAGAACGTAGTCATGCAAAAATTTATCCCTTTTGTTTAGCACGCATACGAGTGTATTATGCAGCAGAACATGCAGCAAGGAGAGGGTTACCGTGAGCGAGATTGCGATTGTCACAGACAGCACAAGCGATATCCCGCGGCACCTTGCTGAACGGTACGGAATAAGCGTAGTGCCGCTTACTCTGGTTCATGAAGGGGTTGTTTACAGGGACGGAATTGACATTCACCCCTCGCAGTTCTACTCAATGTTGGCAAAAGCCGACAAACTGCCGACCACATCCCAGCCTTCGCCCAGCCAGTTCATCGACGTATTCAAGCCTCTCCTCGAATCCGGAAAGCAAATCTTGTCTTTCCACCTGTCCAGGGTACTGAGCGGCACCGTCAACTCCGCCAGGCTGGCAGCCCAGCAGCTGGCGCCCGACAGGATCCACGTTGTGGATACGGGCTCTGTGAGCTGGGGGTTGGCCGTGCAGGTGCTTGAAGCCGCACGCCTTGCCATGCAGGGGCTCAGTGTCCCCGCAATTCTGGAGCGTATTGCTCAACTCAAGAAGCATTCAGAAGTTTTGTTTACCCTGAACACACTGGATTACGCGCATAAAGGCGGCAGGATAGGCAAACTGTCGTCGCTTGTGGGGAATCTGCTTAACATAAAGCCCATAGCCCGCATCCAGGATGGGGAGTATGTCCTAATAAGAAAGGTGCGAAGCATCAGACAGGCGATTGCGGACATGGTGGATTTCCTGGTTGACAAATTCGGCGAAAACAAGGTTCGCGTGGCTGTGGGGCATACATGTTCCCTGGATTACGCAAAGATGCTCCTTGAACAAGCCATTGCCCATCTAAACGTAGTCGATGAACCCGTTTTGTTTGAAATCGGCCCGGTGATCGGCACTTATGCAGGCCCGGGAGCGGTGGGGATAAGCGTGCATCCGGTGGAGTATTAGAGGTTTGTGACTGCGCTAATCTCTTTTGAAGCCTTATTGGCGGCAAACGAAACGGGCCTGGGTATGGACCCAGGCCCGTCTGGCTTTCTACGGGATACCTCAGTTCAGCAGCTTCAGGATTGACTGCGGTGCCAGGTTCGCCTGTGCGAGCATTGCGGAGCCTGCAGCCTGCAGGATCTGATACCGAGTGAAGTTTGCCATCTCGAGGGCCATGTCTACGTCTCTGATACGTGAGTGGGCTGCTTCGAGGTTTTCCGCGGCAGTGTTCAGGTTGTTGATTGTGTGCTCCAGCCTGTTCTGGTATGCACCAAGCTTGGCGCGTTCCCCTGAAACTGTCCCGATTGCATTATCGAGTGCTTGGATCATAGAATCGAAATCGGGAGGCGAAGTATCGGTTACTTTTACTTTGATAGAATCTACCCCCAATTCCGATTGCCCTATTTTCTTGATTGATACGGGCAAGTTTTGGGATTGGTTAGCACCGATGTGGAGCTTAAGTTCGTTGCCGCTCCCCTCAAAGGTCCCATCGAACAGCTTCATACCGTTAAACTCGGTTCTTTCCGCAATTTGGTCTATTTCCTTAAGAAGCTCATCAATTTCGTCCTGGATTTTTTGACGATCCTGCTCATCATAAGTTCCGTTTGCTGCTTGAATCACAAGTTCGCGCATACGCTGCAGGATAGCATGGACCTCGTTAAGCGCGCCTTCTGCGGTTTGGATGAGAGAGATACCGTCCTGCGCGTTTCTGACTGCCTGGCGGAGACCACGTATCTGGGATTTCATTTTTTCTGAGATGGCCAGGCCTGCGGCATCGTCAGCAGCTCTGTTGATCCTGTAGCCAGAGGACAGCTTTTCCAGAGACTTGGTCATGTAGTCGTGAGTGATTGACAGGTTTTTCCACGCGTTGAGCGCGGAGATGTTGGTGTTGATTCTCACAGTTCTCTACCTCCTTGTAGATTTTGATCCGCATCCTTGCGGACATCGCCCGGTGAATTTGGTCATCGTGTGCACCCGGGCTATTTTGGCTCTCCCACACCGTTAATCGGAAAGATTCGCGACCAATTGCAGACTCACGCGAAAAAATGAGGCTTTGGTCCTAGGCACCCCTCAAAGTAAAGACAGAGCCGCCGGTTTCCCGGCGGCCGTTCGGAACTCCAGTGTCTGACCAGGACTCTCATGTCCGGGGATAACTCAGTCAATTCGGATACTCCGTCCGCGCCGTGACGGTCCGGCCTTAGGCAACCTTATCGTAAGCACTCCGTTCTGGAATGAAGCTTGTGCCCTGTCAGGGTCTACCGGAGTATCAAGGGCTATCGTCCGCACCATCTTCCCGAAAGATGACTCCTGGACAACCCATGTGCCGTCTTTTATATGGGTCTGCTCGCTCTTTTCCGTAGCAATGCTTAATGAATCTTCCGCACACCTAATGTCAATCTTGTCCTTCTCCACTCCGGGGAGTTCGGCCCGAACTATGATTTCATCGCCCTGGTCCAGCACGTCCACTGGGAAACTGCCAAACTGAAAATCTGTCAGGGCCCTTGGTCTAAATCCTCTCCAAAGCTCGTTGAAAAGAGCGTCCATTTTCCTTTCAAGGCGCGCTAATTCGTTCAGGGGATGCCAGCGTCTAATCATAAAGACACTCCTTTCATATGTAGAATTTGCTTCCGGATGAGATAGTTCCCAATCTTGGTCCCGACGATACTATAGCACAAAAGGCAAAGAAAGTCAAAGTCAAAATGTTAGATTTTGGTCACTAAAGAGTGATTTGGTGTATTTTGGCCAAGTAAGAAGTAATCTGGTGTGGGGCGCCTGGGTTTTGAGCGGCAATGGGACAACAGGGCATGGCCAACATTTTGCCAAATATGAACCTACCC
>DATNQC010000121.1:0-10990 GCA_036702885.1 Oculatellaceae cyanobacterium
GGTGGAGGTTGCTCCCAGTGCATCCGCCGCCAACCTGGGCTTGAATATCAATGGTCCGCTCCGGCCGGAGCAGGTTCGGTTTGTTTATGTTGAAATCAAGCCGGATCAAACCACCCCAATTCGGGAAGTCGTCATTGACTACAGTGCGGAAAAGCACGAGCAAACCCGTAAATTGCTTCGCAAGACCCTTTCTGACATGTCCACTGAGGAAACATTTCCCCTGCCCAAGGCTTGTCCCGATCGTTTTTGCGCTTATCGCGCCATCTGCGGCATTGAGAACCCCGCCTAAAGCCACGCTAGAAAACTGAGCAATACGCAACGGTTCGTTATTCGAGATCCAGCCCAATATCAATTGCCGGCACGCCCAGTGTAATTTTACTGGTCGAAATCAGGTCCACACCTGTTTCCGCATATTCCCGAAGCCGTTCAAACGCAATGCCGCCGCTCGCTTCCGTCACGGCCCGCCCCTTAATAATCCTAAGCGCCTCACGAATGGTATCGGGCTCCATATTGTCCAGCAGAATGATATCCGCGCCTGCATCCACCGCCTGCTGCACCTGTGTCAGCGTATCCGCCTCCACTTCAATCTTGGTCGTATGCGACAAGCGGGCGCGCAACTGACACACCGCTTCTGCAATGGCGTTCCCATCAGCTGGGGACAAGGATTGCAGATGATTATCCTTTAGCATGGCGCAACTGCCCAGATTAAAACGGTGTGGCATACCGCCACCGTGCAGGA
Organism: Oculatellaceae cyanobacterium; assembly: GCA_036702885.1. Taxonomy (GTDB): domain Bacteria; phylum Cyanobacteriota; class Vampirovibrionia; order Vampirovibrionales; family Vampirovibrionaceae; genus DATNQC01. Next base: position 740 of record DATNQC010000121.1, read on the forward strand.
CCGCCTGCTGCTCCAAAAGACGGAGACCAGGGGTTGTTTTACGGGTATGCGTGATCCGGGTGCGTGTTCCGACAAGTGCATCTGCGTACCGGCGTGTTTCCGTTGCAATACCAGATAAGTGCTGCAAAAAGTTCAGTGCAGTCCGCTCGGCTTTTAAAATGGACGCCATACAACCGCTAACCTTGGCAATGACCTGCCCGGCAGCCACTGCATCACCATCCTGAACCATCGGCTCAAAGTCAAGCGCCGGGTCTACCGTCTGGCAAACGAGTGATGCCACGGTCAAGCCGGATACCACACACGCCTGACGAACCCGGAAGACACCCTGACGGAGCATTGCGGCAAGGCTGGGCAGGTTATCGGTTGTGATATCCCCTTGCGCCAGATCTTCCAGAACCGCAGCTTCCACGAGTGCTTTCATGGCCGGTTGTACTGCAACAGAAACTCCAGTATTCATGACGCTTTTCCTGATAAAACGCTTGCCTGCCTGGTTTGCTCGCTGTCCGGGTCATCCGTTCGCATATGCGCTCCCAAACTTCCCTTGCGGGTTAAAGCCGCTTGCGTGATTAATTCCGCCACAGTGAGTTGATTCACCAAGTCCCGCCCTTCCGGGAAAATCAGTTGCCAGTTGTTCTGCTCCGCCTCCTGCAAGGTTCTCCGTATCCAACCCAAAGAAGTTTTAAGCCCTTCCTCATTTCGAAGGATTCCGACATGTCGCCACATCAAGGCATGTAATTCGTCCAGAGCCTGGTTGATTCGAGGCTCTGTCAGGAACTGATAGTCCTCCCCATCGTCCACCAGGTGCTCCTCGGTAGGAAGTTCCGGTTTTCTTCCGACGATAAAGCGCGCCACCCGTCGAGCCAGAACAACACACTCCAACAGAGAATTGCTGGCCAAGCGGTTGGCGCCATGTAGGCCCGTGTAAGCGCTTTCTCCCACTGTATACAGACAGGGAATTGACGTTTTGCCATCCGTATCCACGGTAATGCCCCCCATTAGATAATGCGCGGCAGGCGCAACCGGAATCCAGTCTTTCCGGATATCAACTCCAAACTGCAAACAGTTGGCCAGAATCGTTGGAAAGCGATTCTGAATTGTTTCTGCAGGCAGATGCGTAATATCCAGATAGACGCACTCCTGCCCAGCCGCCTGCATTTCCGCGTAAATCGCGCGTGTGACGATATCACGCGGGGCCAGTTCACCATCCGAGTGATATTTTTTCGCAAACAGGCGACCATCTTTATCCCTCAACAGCCCACCTTCCCCACGCAGGGCTTCGGAAATCAGGAAATGCAGCTTGCCTTCCGCATAAAAAGCGGTGGGGTGGAACTGGATGAACTCCATATTCTCAATTTTGGCCCCGATTTGATGCGCCAATGCAATCCCGTCTCCTGTGGCAATGGCCGGATTGGTGGTGTGACTGTATAGCCGTCCAATCCCCCCCGTTGCAAGCACCGTATGAGACGCCTGCACCAAGACCGTTCTGCGGTTTTTCAGGTCAACCGCCCGACAGCCGCGGCAGGCCCCATCCTGAAGCAACAGCTGCACCGCCTGCGTGTATTCCATGACTTCAATCAACGGGTTGCCGCGCACCTGATCAATCAACGCCATTTCAACGGAATGCCCGGTTGCATCGCCTCCAGCATGCACAATCCGCTCAACGCTGTGCGCCGCTTCTCGCGTTAAGGCCAGCTCCTTGTTGGATTTTCGATCAAAAGGAACGCCATATGCGAGCAAATCCTCGATGGATTCAAAGCCTTCCGACAAGATAGAACGACTAGCCGCCTCATTACAAAGCCCAGCCCCCGCCCGGATCGTGTCCTGCAAGTGTAATTCCAGAGAATCATCCGGATTATTCGGCAAAACGGCAGCAATCCCACCCTGTGCATATCGCGAGTTACTGTCATCCAAGGCGGATTTTGTGACTAGAAGTGTGCTAATACCCGATTCCGCCAGCTTCAATGCCGTAAACAAGCCTGAAATACCGGTGCCAATCACCAGTGCAGGGGTTTTTCGGATTATCAAGCGCGCATGACTCATGAGGAACGTCGTTTTGAAAAACGACTTTGCCAAACCATGCCGCTCATTATACCACCAACCCCCAAGCAGCCATCTGAACCAAAGCGGAAAGTATCCTGCAAGCCAGTGGGAAGTATATTATCGCCCTCTGAAAAGCATTTGCAGCTTTTACCCGGTGTGCCTCTTGCCAGATTTTTATTTGTGCTAACATTAAGATAACTTTTGATATGTATCAGAAGTGGGTCACTGTTCCAGAGGCCCACTTCTTTATTTCAGAGGCCCTTGGCATTGTCCAGGATTGACTCCGCAAGGAGGTTCACAGCTTATGAAACGCACACCCCCGCCTACCTATAAGCTCTCACCGGAACAAATCCGACACATTGAAGATTCCGTCTTTGCATTGGTTGAATCGCAACTGGATCCACGTTTTTTCCTGCTCAATGTTTGCTTTGAAAAAGAAGCCGGCTATTGGTATCTACGGATTTATCTGGATGGAAAGGATGCACCTGTTTCCCTGAGCGACTGCGAGCAGGTCAGCCGGGCACTCGATCCGAAACTGGAGGAGTTCCAACCCCTGAGCGGCTTTTCCTACAGCCTGGAAGTTAGTTCACCGGGCGTTTTCCGCCCCCTGACCACCGCCAGGGAATTTGAATTCTACCGGAATCGTCCGGTCAGAATTGAGCAAGCCAGCCCTAAAAAGTCAAAAGCGCCTCGCAAAACAGAAGTCGCCACAGAAGGGTTGCTGCAAGACTATAACCCTGACACCCGGACATTAACCCTGAAAAACTCCTCTGGTGAATCACTTAGCATCGCATTGACGCCAGAGCATCTGGTTTGCCTGAATCCTGTCCTGAATTTCCCAGAGGACGAATCGGGCTTGAATTCAGATTCAGAGCTTATTTAACATAATTTTTTGATTGACTCAGCTTGGATGAAGGAGGAATGAAGTCTCATGATTAAAGTCGGACCCGCATTGATGGAGCATGCCGAACAGCTTGAACGCGAGCGCGGCATTCCGCGTGACGTGGTGATTTCTTCACTCAAAGAAGCAATGCTGGCCGCTTACAAACGTTATGCCAAGCTGGAAAGCTTGCATGGCTACGAATGCCGCCTCAACGAAAAATCCGGGGAAATCGGCATTTATGAATTGCGTAAAGTAGTGGATAAATTAACATCCCCGGATGAAGTGGAGCTGGATGAGGAAGGGAAAGAAATTCCTCAGGAACCAGAAATTCTGCTGAAGGATGCCCGTAAAATTAAGCCCGATGTAGAAGTGGGCGACATTCTGGAGTTGGAAGTGACGCCGGAAGAATTCGGGCGTATTGCCGCACAATCCGCCAAACAAGTCATTACCCAGCGGATTCGCGAAGCCGAGAAAAAGCTGGTTCAAAAAGAATTTGAAGAAAAGCAAGGCATGGTGACAACCGCCATCGTTCAACGGATTGAAGGGCGCAACGTCATCGTGAATATTGGTAAATCAGAAGCCATTCTGCCGCCGCGCGAACAGTTGCCGTCCGAATATTACCGGGTTGGCAATAAATTGCGGGTTTACGTGCTGGATTTGAAAGATTCCGGTCGCGTCCCGCAAATTATCGTGTCTCAAGCGCACCCGGCCATGGTGAAAGAAGTATTTGAACTAGAAGTCCCCGAAATCGAGGACGGTCTTGTTGAAATCAAGAGCATCGCCCGCGAAGCCGGCTATCGCACCAAGGTGGCCGTTGTCTCCCATGACCCGGATGTGGACGCACAAGGAGCCTGCATTGGAACCCGCGGCAGCCGCATCCAGGCCATTGTGAATGAATTGAAAAACGAAAAAATCGATATCATTCGCTGGTCGCCCGATCCGGTGGAATTTATCGTCAACGCGCTGGCACCCGCCAAAATCATCAAGGTTCTGATGATGATGGACGATCCGCGTCAGGCCCGCGCCTTGGTGGTGGTGCCGGATGATCAACTGAGCCTGGCCATTGGCCGCGAAGGACAAAACGTTCGCCTGGCAGCCAAACTGACCGGCTTCAAGCTGGATATCAAGAGCATCAGCCAAATTGAACGGGAAGGTGGACTGGCTTACTTTGAGCAAATGGCCGCAGCCCCCGCAGAAGAAATGTATACTCCCGAGGAAGCGTTTAACGCCGAAATGCCGGAAGCTGCTGATAAAGGCGCTGAAGACAGCATGATTGCGACAGAAGAAGCACCGGCAGAGGAATTCCTGGCTGAAGCGTCCGAATTTTCTGAAGAAGAAGCGCTCCCGCAAGAGGCTTCCGAAACCGAAGCGGAGGCATAAGCTGCTTGGATTCCCGTCTACGTCAATGCATTTCCTGCCGCAGGCTATTCCCCCGCGACAGCCTGCTCAAGGTTACACGCAGTCAAGACGGACAGTTTTCAATTGACAACCGACCGCCCTTACAGGGGCGGTCGGCCTATGTATGCCGCAATTCTGTTTGTCTGGCGGAAGCCCTGAAAGGCAAGAAGTTTCAGCGGACGTTGAAAAGAGCTATCCCTGATGCTATAGTTGAAACCCTGAACTTGCAATTGAAAGGAATGAGCCAGCAGTGACGACGCACAAAGTGAGAGTCCACGAAGTGTCAAAGGTTCTAGGCGTTACCAACGCCGAAGTCATTGACGTGCTGGCAAAAGCTTTTAATATTCAGGTAAAAAGCCACTCTAGTAGCATTGAACAATCAACTGCTGACAAATTAATCGCCTATTTTAAGGAAAGAAAAAGCGCGTCAGAAGCCCCTCCCACTCCGCAGCCTGCAAAAAGCGCCACTTCCAAAGCATCATCTCCAGCAGCATCTACACAAGTTGTTGAAAAACCTGCAGCGGCGCCTACTAAAGCAGCACCGGAAAAACCAGCTTCAACACCCGTAAAACAGGCGCCTGCTGTCACCAAGGCGCCTGCGCAGAAGGTTCCTCCCCAGCCATCTGGTCAGCCCAGTCAACCTGCCCGTCCAGTGCAGCAACAGCCGCAAAGCAGGCCATCTGCACCGCAACCGGTTCAAAAACAACCGGCACAACCAGCCGCAAGAACACAGGATGCTCCCCCTGCACGTCCGATGCAGCCGACAGCATCCACTCAACAGCGTCCGCCTCAGAAAACACGGCCTCAGGATCGCCGTCATCAACGTCGGGAAGAAGCGGCACAGCCTGCTGCGCCCAAGGTTGTCCAGATTGAAGAACCTCTGACCGTTCGGGAGCTGGCTTCAAAACTTGCGCTCCGTGAAACGGAAATCATCAAGCACCTGTTTATGAAGGGGATGATGGTCACCGTTAACCAGACGCTTGATGTGGATTTTGCCAAATCCCTCACCAAAGAGCTTGGTTTTGAGGTTGAAGAAGTCCAGAAAGAAAAGCATGAAGGTGAGTACGTTCACCTGAATGTAGAAGGCAAAAAGCTGGACGAAGGCAAATTCAAGAACCTGAAACCGCGTCCTCCGGTTGTTTCCATTATGGGACACGTCGATCACGGAAAAACAACGCTGTTGGATTCCATCCGCGAATCTCGTCACAAGGTGGTCGATACCGAGGCTGGCGGCATTACCCAAAGCATTGGGGCCTATACGGTCGAGAAAAATGGCCAGACCATTGTATTTCTGGATACCCCAGGCCACGAAGCCTTTACATCCATGCGGATGCGTGGGGCAAAATCAACGGATATCGCGATTCTGGTGGTGGCTGCTGATGACGGCGTGATGCCTCAGACGATTGAAGCCATCAACCACGCAAAAGCGGCCCAAATTCCAATTATCGTGGCGGTGAACAAGATTGACAAAGCGGACGCGGATCCCGATCGTGTTCTGATTCAGCTTTCTGACTATGGCTTATCCGCCGAAAAGTGGGGTGGAGACACCTTAACGGTTGAAGTCAGCGCCTTACAGAAGCTTGGTTTGGATGACTTGCTGGATTCAATCCTATTGGTGGCCGAACTGCTTGAACTGAAAGCCGATCCAACTGTCCCGGCTGAAGGTGTGATTATTGAAGCCCAGCTTGATAAGCGTATGGGTCCGGTAGCGACGGCCCTGGTCCAAAACGGCACCTTGAAGGTGGGCGATAATGTCTTGATTGGTGCTGTTGGCGGTCGCGTTCGGGCATTGATTAATGATCGTGGCGAGCGTGTTCAATCCGCCGGTCCTTCCAGTCCGGTTGAAATCCTGGGGCTGGATGGGGTTCCCAATGCAGGTGACACCTTCCGGATCATCCGCAACGACAAGGAATTTAAGCAGGCTTTGGCCGCCAATAAACAACAGGAGCGCGATCAACGGCTTGGCGTGACGCGCGCGGTTGCCGCCGGATTCAGCGGACGCAGTGAGACGGACGAAAACGCCGTCAAGGAAAATCAGTTCAACCTCTTGGTCAAGGCTGACACCCAGGGCTCCCTGGAAGCCGTTGTAGACGTCCTGCAACGGATGACCAATGATGAGGTCAAAATCAATATTATCCACAGCGCAACCGGCGATGTTTCCGAGGCGGACGTAATGCTGGCAGCCACTGCCAAAGCGCTGATCATCGGTTTCAACAGCAAAGCTGACAATAACGCCCAGCGTCTTGCAGAAACGCAAGGCGTGATGATCAAGCGCTATGATGTGATTTATCACATCACGGAAGAAATCGAGAAGTGGGTGTTGGGTCAACTGGAGCCCGAAACCGAAGAAGTCCAGGCTGGAACCGCCGAGGTTCGGCAGATTTTCAAAGTGGGGAAAACCGGGATTATTGCCGGTTGTATGGTCACCAGCGGAAAGATTCTGCGCAACGCCAAGGCCGTCGTGCTGCGGAACGGCAAAGAAGTCTTTACCGGCACATTGGCTAACCTCAAACGCTTTAAAGATGACGTCAAGGAAGTTGCCAGCGGTTACGAATGCGGTATTTCCTTTGAGCGCTTCAATGATTTGCAAGAAGGCGATATCATTGAAGTATTCACGGTCAAATCCCTGGAACGGACGTCTCTGTAATTACGAAGAAAAACGACACACCTGCGCTTTACGCAGACTGGAGGGTGTATCATGGCCAATCGACACGAATTTAGCCGGGCAGACCGAGTCAGAAAGGCTCTTATTCGCGAATTCAGCGATATTTTGGCCAATGCAATCAAAGAGCCGCAGCTCATGAACCATTTGATTTCGGTGACAGACGTTGAAGTGAGCGGCGATTTACGCCATGCCAAGGTGTTTGTCAGCATCATGGACGAAGAAGCGGTACAACAGGAGGTGATGGCCATCCTGAAGGAATACACCCCAAAATTCCGCTACGAGATAGGCCAGAGAGTCCGCCTGCGCTATACGCCGGAAATTGATATTCGCCTGGATAGCTCGCTGGAGCGGGGAAGCCGGGTGACCCAGCTGTTAAACCAGATTTCTCGCGGGGAAGTCTAGTCACTCGATACTTAAGCCAAAGCGCTTTCGTCATCCTGCATGGGCTTGCCGTGTGATGCCCACCAAACCATTTTTAGTGAATACCTTTAAAGTGGCGTCTACAGGTTGTAGCGTCATTAAACAGGCAGAGGGCTTGCAATAGGCTGTTTTTCGGCAAATGTCAGCGCCAGTTCATATGCGGATTGCAGGCTAGCCGGATCGGCAATCCCTTGTCCCACAATATCCGGCGCGGTGCCATGACTGACCGAAGTCCGCAGGAAAGGCAAGCCAATGGTCACATTGACCGCCGATAAGCCTGCCACCATTTTAAATGGAATCAACCCCTGGTCATGGTAAGCCGCCACATAGGCATCATACGGCAAATGATTGATATCAAAACCGCGAAACACCGCGTCGGCAGCCTTAGGCGGCTCCAACTCCAACCCATATTTTGCGGAAAGCAGCTTTAAGGCCGGCTTCAAAATCCGCTCTTCCTCATCCCCATCCAGCTCTCCTGCATGCGGATTCACGCCCAACACACACAATCTGGGCTTCTCCAAAGCACATTGTTCTTTCAAAAAGCCGAGCAGGTTCCCAATAGACTGCTGAATATGCGGAATGGAAAGTTCCTCAGACACTTTGCGCAGGGCCACATGCCGTGTCAGCAGGAGCATGCGGAACTGCTGATAAACAAAAAGCATGTCCGACTGATACGCCCGGTGATATAGCTTGCGGGCTAAGTATTGCAGAATTTCGGTATGCCCTGAAAAAGACAAGCCGGCAGCTTGCAGATTCTCCTTGGAAATGGGCCCCGTCACCAAAACAGACGCTTCGCCTTGGTGAATCAGGGAAGTTGCCGCTTCCAGGCTGGCATAAGCCACAGCCCCTGGCTCATTTGCCGAAATAGATTCATATCGGATGCCCGAATGCTGGGGGAGCGACAATTTTAACTGCTCAGCCGTGCGTTCCAGGCTTTCAAACTCGCCCAGTACAAGCAACCTGGCATTATCCGGCAAATTGGATAAAAATTTTGCGGTAATTTCCGGACCGATCCCTGTCGGATCGCCGATTGTCAGACAAATAACAGGCGATTCAGGCATGGACAGAACTGGACTCCCGTTGCTTGATGTATTTCACGACGTTTGCCAAGGCCAAAGGCCCTCCAAAACCACCGGATTTCGTTACCAACCAGCGTCCTTTGTTATCCTGGCAAAGGGGAATGGAAGGCTCCGCCTCTGCGACAATTTCCAAAAAGTACGTATCCAGCGCCTGGCAAATCGTACTGGTGGTTTCTCCTCCCGCAAGCACGAGCTTTGCCTGGCGCTGCATCATCACACCAGACACAATACGCGCCAAGGCATCCTGTACAAGCTGGCTCACGCGCTCTTCAGGCAGTTCATGCTCTCTGGCCAAAGCCAGGGTGTGCGGATAGTTTTCCTCCTGAATGCCTGTCGACAGCACCACCGTATTCCGCTCACCCAATGCCTGCACAATGGACTGAATCAACACGTTAACCGGAGATACGCCCAAGAGCTGCTCTGGCGGCAATTCAAATACTTCCAGCTGGGAATTCTGGCCATAATACGGATAATGTTCCATCAGCCTCAAAATCTGCTGCCGGGTCGTATCCGTATTGCTACCGCTCACAATCAAAATGGGCGATGCCGGTAGTATGATCGGCACTTCTTCCGGCGCTTCAGCAACACCCTCGTCCGGGCAGTTCTCCCAAAGACGCGCGAGAGCTTGCGCCAGTCCCGCCGAACCACAGGGGATGATACTGGCGTTTTTCTGCCCCTTTTCAATAGCCAGAGCAATCTGCTCCAGATCTTCCGTGCTTGTGGCATCCACCACGACCAGCTTTTTTCCCTCTTTAATCAACTCATTGAGCTTGACCAGGATAGGGCCAGCACCATGGAGCACCACCGAAAGCGGAATGTAGCCCACGATTTCCGGACGACTTGCCTGTTCCAATAAGGTTGGCAGGTGAGACTGCCGAACCGGGAACAGTGGATCCCTTGCCACAACGGTTTTTTCAACCGGAATCCCACGAACCAGCTGATAGCCTCCCACGGTCCGGCGGCCTTCCTGCGGGTATGCCGGAACAATCACCGCACATTGCGCCTTCAGTTCATCCAGCATACCCAGGCATTCCTGGGCGATATTGCCCCGAAGCGTGGAATCCATTTTCTTGTAAAAGGTTTCAATGCCAAATTTGTCCCGCAAAAGCGCTACTGCCTGACGCACCGCTGTATGGGCTTCATACGGCGCATGATGTCTGGAAGCCGTATTAATCGACCATATCTGACTTTCGGAGGGGTGGGAGACATCCTCTGCAGGATATTTCTGCGGGTCCAGCAGCACCCGAACCTGGTTTTTTCCACTAAAAAACTGGAGTGCGGTATCGCAGGCTCCTGTCAAATCATCGGCGATAATGCCGACACTTAAACCGGGCAGTTGCATCAATCGTCACGCCATCAAACAAGACTGAAGGGCTTAGGAAGCAAAGCCAGCGGCATCCATACTGCCGCTTTCCTTCTTGCTGCCTACAAAGCGAACTTCCGTTGCTCGGATCAAGGGCCATTCCCGAAGGTTACCCGCCTGATCGGTGTAACGATTCATGGAAAGCCGGCCCATCACGCTCACCAGCGTTCCTTTTTTGACCCATTCACCGACAAATTCCGCTTGTCGATCCCAAACCTCAATATTGAACCAATCGGTTACCCGATTTTCCTTGGAAAAACCGCGATCAACCGCCACCGAAAAACTCGCCTTCACCTTGCCGCTTTCAAAATACTTGATTTCGGGATCCTGCCCCAAGCGGCCTACGATGACTACAGAATTTGGCATGTCCGGTCTCCCATTGCTAATGTTGTGCCCATTATAC
>DATNQC010000132.1:0-3225 GCA_036702885.1 Oculatellaceae cyanobacterium
AGGAAGTGCTCTACAATGGCCAGCGTTTTGCGTTCCGGATTTGCCAGCACCACGCCACGCTCGGTGTGCGCCACCGCCTCCAGACATGCAGGAATCGGGGACTCCCCTTCCATGTAAAACACAATACCATGGCCCTTGGGCGCCGGTGAGATTTCCACCCGAACCGACAAGCCACTCATCAAGCCAATGCCTTCAACCGTCACAGGAGAAACAGCCAGAGACGACATATTTACACCTCCAGCGGCTTCTGCTGAGCGGCTTCAAGCTCTGCCACCCGCTTCTTGAGGGCTTTCATCTCCTGGAACATCTCCCGCAATTTGCTGATGTACATGACATTCTGGAGCGTTTCCCGACGCGGCAGAGCGGGAATCCCGACCACCACTTCTTTCGGTTCAATATCTCGCATTACACCGGATTTCGCCATGATGATGGCGTCATCGCCAACTTTCAGGTGATCGCCCAAACCAGCCTGCCCGGCGATGACCACCCGATCGCCGATTTCACAGCTTCCGGCAATCCCCACCTGAGAGACGATCATGCAGTTTTCGCCCACGATATTGTTGTGGCCAATCATCACCAGGTTATCAATTTTGGTGCCTCGTTTGATCAACGTGGCACCCAGGTTGGAACGATCGATCGTGGCGCAAGCACCAATTTCCACATCATCTTCCAGCACCACGGTTCCGATGGAATTGATTTTGAAAATTTGCGTATTCTGCGCGGTCACTTTACCACCACTGGCTTTGGCGGATTCAATACTGCCCGCTTCCGGCGTCACATAGCTAAAGCCATCCGCGCCAATGCTGGCGTTATGGTGAATAATGACCCGGTTCCCGACCATAACGCGCTCACCAATCCGCACCCCCGGATGCATCAGGCAGCGTTCACCAAGCCGGGCGCCCGCCCCGATGGTGACATGGGGCATCAGGATCGTTTCCGCCCCAATCACCGCATTTTCACCCACATAAGTAAAAGCGCCAATGGACGCAGACGGATGAACCGTCGCGGAGGTCTCAATCACAGCCGTGGGGTGAATCCCCGCATGCGCATGCACTGGCTTTTCAAAGACGGAAAGCAAAGTTGCCAGCGCAAAGCGCGGCCTTTCAACCACGATGTATCCCTTAAAAAGCCCTTCCGGCACTTCCAGCCCCTTTGCCACCACAGCAGCCTCAACCGGTAGTGGGCTATTCTGAACGAACGCGAATGCCGGGGCCTCCAAAATCAGCGCCATCTGTCCCGGTGCGGTGATCATGCGGGGATGGGTTAAATCGGCCACCTGAACAGAGCCGTCACCCACCAATTCAGCACCAGGGAGAAGGCTTACAAGGGCTTCAAGTGTCAATGGAGGCTTGGGAAGGGACATATATCGGGTATCTCCTCTTTGGTTTCGCGTGCGCGTTTTGATTATACTGGGCGCATGAACACAACACCAGACGCTCGCATCAAGCAGCCCCTTAAAGTCGCGGTTATCGGTGGCGGCGCAGCGGGTTATTTCACAGCCGTCAACACCGCCGAGAAAAACCCCAGGGCTCAAATCACCATTTTTGAAGCCGGCAGTGAGCCACTCCGCAAAGTCCGCATTTCCGGCGGTGGACGGTGCAACGTCACCCATGCCTGTTTTGAGCCAGCCCGACTGGTTGAATTTTACCCCCGCGGGCAAAAGGAGTTGCGATCACTTTTTGCCCGCTTCCAACCCAAAGATACGGTTCGCTGGTTTGAAAGCCGTGGCTTAAAACTCAAAACAGAACCCGACAATAGAATCTTCCCGCAAAGCGACTGTTCTGGGGATGTCATCGACATATTAACGACTCAAGCTGAAGCATTGGGTATTCGCCTGAAGCGGCAGGCCAAAATTGACAGCATCCGCAAAGAAGGAGAACAGTTTCAGCTTTGCTTGCAAGGGAAAACCGAAACCTTTGACGTCTGTGTGCTTGCCACAGGTTATAGCCCCACGGGCTGGAAGCTGGCAGAAACCTTGGGACATACCATTATCCCCCCGGTGCCTTCACTGTTCCCATTCACGGTTAAATCCCCCATCATTGAGGGATTGCAGGGCATTTCCGTCCCGCATGCCGCCGGAAAACTCTTTCTTCCCCGTTCCGAAAAGCCCTGCAAAGTACAGGCGGAAGGTCCGTTGCTGATTACCCACACCGGTCTTTCCGGGCCTCTCATTTACCGTCTCTCCGCCTGGGGAGCCAGAGACCTTGCCGAACAAGGCTACCAAGCCAACCTGCAAATTGACCTAGTACCGGAATTCCACGAACAAGCCCTCCGCAAACACTTGGCCCAGCTGTTTTACGAAACGGACGCCAAAAAGCAAGTTGCCAACACAAGCCTGACGCCCCTTCCGCGTCGGCTATGGCACTCCCTGCTGGAAAATACCGGAATCCCCCTGGGAACCCGCTGCGAAACGCTTTCCAAAAAATCGTTCAACATGCTGATTGAACATCTAAAACGCTTGACGCTGCCAGTCACTGGAAAAAGCCCTTCCAAGGAAGAGTTCGTCAGTTGCGGCGGGGTTTCTCTGAAGGAAGTCAATTTTCAAACATTGGAAAGCAAACGCGTGCCTGGCCTATACTTTGCCGGTGAAATTCTGGATATTGATGGCCTGACCGGCGGCTTTAACTTTCAGGCCTGCTGGAGCGGCGGCTGGGTCGTTTCCGAAGCCCTTGCAGCACAATAATTCGGTTTCACGCCAACAAAAAGACCCGCATTCAGCGGGTCTTTTATGAATTTGGACAGCTTACAGCTACTCAATGTATTCTTTCAGACGACGGCTGCGGTTGGGGTGCCGCAATTTGCGCAGCGCCTTGGCTTCAATCTGGCGAATCCGCTCACGGGTAACCCCGAACAACTGACCCACCTCTTCCAAGGTGCGCTGACGACCGTCATCCAACCCAAAGCGCAAGCGAAGGACATCGCGTTCGCGCGGAGAGAGAGAACTGAGCACTTCCGTGAGATCTTCTCTCAGCAGTTCGTGCGCAACCGTTGTGGCCGGCGCTTTTGCTTCCCGGTCCTCAATGAAGTCTCCCAAACGGGAATCTTCTTCCTTGCCAATGGGCGTTTCTAGAGACAGCGGCTCTTGAGCCACCTTGATGATATCGCGCAGCTTCGGCACGCTGATGGACATGGCAGCGGCAAGCTCTTCCTCGGTCGGCTTACGGCTCAACTCCTGAGCCAGCTTCCGGGTGATCTTTTTCAGCTTGTTGATGGTTTCCACCATGT
>DATNQC010000133.1:0-2370 GCA_036702885.1 Oculatellaceae cyanobacterium
GCATGGTGCAGGGGATCGGTTTCAAATGCGAGCAGTCCTTTTTGCAAGCTTGGTTGGCTGGCAAGTTGCGTGAGTGTAGTCTTGGCTTTGTCCTCCGGGCCCGCAGCAATGAGCCAGATCAGGCGTTTGGCTAAAGCGGGATGCTGTAGGGGATAGCTCAGGACAGTCAGCCAAGCGTTCTGGCAAGGGCTATCCTGTTTCAGGCAAAGCCGCATGGCAGGTAGGTTCCCATTCAGGCATTCAAGCCCCGTTTTTTGTGCTTGCACGGTGTCAAACTGGGGATTGTGATGCGGGAACGCCAGGGTGGTTAGGAAGCTGGAATGCCTGGAGGGGTGGGACAAGAAGGAAAGCAAGCGCTTTTCATCGGCTTTCTGTTGAAGGAACTCCCTCCCTGTCAACAAGACGTCTCCATCCAAGTGCGCTTCTGTCAGTGTTTCAGCGCCTAGTTCGCCGCCAAAAGGCCCTAGCGCAAAGAAAATTTCAGCATTTGGATGTGCAGCCTGAATATTGGTCGACAATGATTGTGAAACGACCGGATGAACGCGCGATGGTTTGGACAGGCATCCGGATAGGACCGGCAAAACGGCCAATAACAGTATAAGCAGTTGACTGAGATAGCAGGAGCGTCTTCCGAACACCAAAGCACCACCTTTGGATACTGGGTCTTGGACGTATTGTAACCTGCCTATCAGACCGCCCGATTCCCATAAACGCAGGATGGCGTAGAAAGCGAAGCCGCGCACAATGTTAGGGAGTGGGAAGGAAGATGCCAATGCCGAACGCATTTGAAAAAGAACTTGGGATACCGTTGCCGAAGTGCTGCAATCTGGGCTCCTGCTGCAAGGGGGCAAGCCCAAGCACGCCATACCATCAATTGCTTCGGCGGGCCGCGGAAGGAGATGACTTCGCCAGGGGCTTTTTCTCCATCATGGTGCCTTACGCCAGCCATGCCGAGGCGGAAGCAGTAGTGCCAGGGGTGGTGGAGCGCACGCTCAAGGCGGCGGAAAAACAGAAGGCGTTCAAATCACCGCAGGATATCGTGTTCTATCACTGCCGATATCAAACGGAAGACAATCTGTGCGGTGTTTGGGAGGATCGCCCCCAGTTTTGCCGGGATTATCCGGACACGCCGTTTGTGGTGATGGCGCCCGGCTGTGCGTTTGAGCCCTGGGCCAAGGCCTGTAAGAAAAAATATTTTGAGATAAAGGAGGAAGTGGCCCGGTTGAAAAGCCTGAAGGCGGAGCTGGAGGCTGCTAAATCCACGCTTCAGCCAGGGCCGACATCTTTGGATAAACAGACCTCATACTGTTCCGTTGACACGAAGATTGACGACCCGATTCCAGAGGCGCATAATGCGAATGGCTGGGAACGCAACTCCCTCCGGGGTTTGTCGGGTATGGAGAACCTACCTCGCGAGTTCGGGGCTGAGAGCGCCTTGAGTCTTGTTCTTTCGCTGACAGACCTGTTTCTAGCTTCAACACTGCCATCAATGCATTTTGTACGTTAAGGATTTTTCGCATGACTTACTTTGAGATGATCCAAAAACGCGGACATGAAGGGGTTTTCTTCTGTTCTGATCCGGAAGTCGGTTTGAGGGGCATTATTGCCATTCATGACACAACGCTGGGGCCGGCTCTGGGCGGTTGCCGGATGAAAGCCTACAGCTCTGAAGCGGAAGCGTTGACCGATGTGCTGCGTCTCTCCCGAGCCATGACGTATAAATCTTCTATGGCAGGCTTGAATCTGGGTGGCGGTAAGTCGGTGGTGATTCTGGATCGTCCCGAACAGAAAACGCCGGAATTACTAAAAGCCTTTGCCGAACGCATCGCCTTGCTCAAAGGGAACTACATCGGCGCGGGAGATGTGGGTTCTGACACCCATGACTTACATTTGATGAAACAGCATTGCCCTTATATCACTGGTTTGGCAAAAGAGGACGGCGGTTTGGGAGACTCGTCCATTTTGACCTCGCTAGGGGTATTCAAGGGTATTCAGGCGGCAGTCAAGGAAAAGTTGGGACGGGATGACCTGGACGGCTTGAAAGTGGCGATTCAGGGGGCTGGAAAGGTTGGTTTCCACCTGGTGGAACACCTGCTGAACTCCGGTTGCAAGGTTTATATGTCTGATATCAATGAAAAAGCCTTGCAACACGCCAAAGAGGTCTATCCATCCATTGAGATTTGCGATTCGCTGCAACTGTTTGACAAGGAAGTGGACGTCTTTTCCCCCAATGCGATTGGCGGCGTGATTACGGAAGGCGTGGCGCACGGACTCAAAGCTAAAATCCTGGCGGGCGGAGCCAATAACCCGCTGGGTGATGAAAAAGTGGCTAAAATCCTGCATCAGCGCGGTATTTTGTATGCGCCCGAC
>DATNQC010000139.1:0-3791 GCA_036702885.1 Oculatellaceae cyanobacterium
AACCTACTGGCCGGCACGATCGTGCCGGCCAGTAGGTTTGGTAATTGTTTACCAGAAGCCGCGAATCGTTGAACGACTTTTCGGAGGCTCCACCGGAACCACGAACGTGGTTTGCGGTGCCGGTTGTTGCGGTTGGATAACCGGAGCCGCTTCGGCCGTGCGCTGCGTAGGGCAGCAGCCGCCGTGAGCCATGGCGTAGCCAGGTTCCTGATAAACCAGAAACTTGACTTCGTCACTAAAGAAGTTCGTATACGTGTAAGACACGGTCCGTTCGCTGTGAGCCGGAATGACCCAGGACTGTTCCTTACCCAGGCGCTGCGTGGTTTCAAACACCAGCGGTTCGTCGGTCGGGTTGATCAGGTTCAACACCAGGGTGTTCCAGGGACCCAAGTTGTCGATACTGAACTGCCCTTGACCCGGGTGCAGGGTCAACGTTTTGTGACGAACGTTCCAGCCAGAAATATTGGACTGGCTAACGCCGCCCGACAGACAGCAGGATGTGTTGGAGTTGATGTTGTTGATTGTTGTTCTGGGCGCTTCCCGAACCGGGCAAGTCCGGATTGGCACGCAAGGCGATGCTGCCCGTTGGATTGGACAACAAGGCTTTTCAGGACATGGTGCCGGACAAGAAACCGGACAGGGCTGCGGGCACGGCGTTGGACAGGTTTGCGCCAGGGCAGCCGGAACGCCCGCAATGCCAAGCGCAACCGATAACAGGCCGGCACGCCAAAGTTTCGTATTCATTAATGTATCCCCCATGATTTGTAACTGTCTTCCACCGGCTTTGCCTTGTCATTCTAGAATATCTGAGCTGACATACAATTGTCCTGGTGTCTACATGGGGTAAAGTCGAGCTTTGCAAGCTGGAGCCGATATGAAGGCCACATTAGCGTTAGCACGGCTATTTTTGGGAGAAATTACGGCTGGGCTACAAACTGCCCAAGCGGTGAATATGGAGAATGGTTGTGACATTGGAAGATAAAAAGTAAGAAACAGGGGTGACGAATGAGAACAACTTTTATATTGGAGCTGGACCCTGAATTATTGGAATTTGTGCATGCTCAGCAGGAGTTTGCCGATCCCAGCATGCTGGTGAATCATCTGTTAAGAGAGGAGAAAAAACGGCAAGGGACAGTTGTCGAAGATAAAGGTGAACGTTCTGTCTATCAACAACCTTTTCATGTGGAAATGGAAAAGTTTCTGGATGAGGATACGCCTGCTGCGGACTAAGAGGAGGATTGTGGATGTCGGATGAGCGGCACACGTTTGTGATTACGCTGGAAGATGATGTGGCTGAATTTCTGGATGTGAAAAACAAAAGCGCCAGCGAAATCAATGCTTACCTGAATCAAATTCTGTATGCAGAAGCACAACGTCAAAAACAAACCCAGCAAGCGCGTCGGTAAATCGAGCGTTTCAGTCTGGCTGTTATTTAAAATAAGACCCCCCTCAACTTTCGCTGAGGAGGGCTGGTGTGAAATGACTTTCGTCACCTCACGATAGTTATGATAATTTTTTGGACAAACATGTTAAATTGCCAATTTGGCTAAAATTTGCTTTGCCATCATGGCTAGAAGAGTTTCTAGGGCGGATTTATCCTCTATATGAAGCGCGGCGGAGGCGATCCTGAATGGCAGACCAGCTTTCATCCTCTGGAACGGTTTCCACATAAATGCCTGCCGCTTGATATTGATCCAACTGCCTGAGGTTGGCATATAAGGTTCGTGCGTAGTCCTCTGCATTCTCTGGAGCCTGTTGCCAAGCCAATATCCGAGAGCCTGTCAGTGTCTCGGGTATTGGGAACCTGGCCAGAACCGCCACCATTTCCAATCGATGATTTTGAATCTCTTGGAGCAACGCTTCTCTGTCAAGGAGGTGCGCTGGCGTTCGAGGGGCATAATGGCTGGACAAACTTCCCGAAACGCGTGGCGCCGGAATATTTTTTTTAGTGTCGGTTAACTTTGCGCCAAGCACTTGCTGGATTTGTTCAGCGCCGATCATGCCGGGGCGCAAAATGCGAGGCTCTCCGTCTGGAAAGGCCACAATGGTGGATTCCACGCCAACGGTGCAAGGGCCGCCGTCCAGGATAAGATCCACATCGTGCCCCAGATCCTCAGCGACATGTGTGGCGGTGGTAGGGCTAAGTTTGCCGAACCGATTGGCGGAAGGGGCTGCAATGCCTCCCTGAAACTTCTGTAATAAGGCTAATGCGCCAGGATGGGAAGGGACTCGAAGGCCAACCGTATCTTGTCCGCCGGTGACGGCATCTGGCACGTGTTCTTTTTTTTGCAGAATCAGGGTGAGTGGCCCAGGCCAGAAGGCATGGGCTAATGTCCAGGCGGCTTCGGGGATATCCTTGGCCCATGCGCTTAATTGGTCTGCGCTCCCGATATGCACAATGACCGGATGATTTTTCGGGCGGCCCTTGACGGCATAGAGCCGTTTCAAGGCCTGGGGATTGCAAGCATCCGCTCCCAGGCCGTAGACGGTTTCCGTGGGAAATGCAACCAGACCGCCTTGCCGCAAAATGGCTGCCGCCTGTGCCAAAGCGTCAGGCGTTATGGTTTGAATCAATGTGGATGCTGGGCTTGGGGATGACATGCATGTTTCCATCGGACAGACAGGAACATTAAACCAAAAAGACGATACCGATTGCTTGGACGTGACCCGTGTTAAAATGTGCGCGGCGTTTGTTGTTTGATGGGAATAGCATGCGGTTTTGGTGGCGATACTTACAGCCGGGCGATAGGGTGCCTGATTTTGAATTGCCGGATCAAACAGGCCGGCTGATCCGTTTAACAGACTGTCTGGCGACGGGTTGGGTGCTTTTGTTCTTTTATCCCAAGGATCATACGCCCATTTGTCATCGGGAGGTCTGTCATTTTCGTGATCACTGGGGTCAGTTTCAGGCTTTGGGCGTTACTGTGCTTGGAGTGAGTGGTGACGGACTCGCATCACATGGGGGCTTTTCGGCTAAAAATGCTTTGAACTACCCGTTATTGAGCGATGAGGGGGGACGGGTTCAAAAGGCGTACGGTGTTTCAATGATGCCAGGCTTTCTCAAGGGCAGGGTCACGTTTATTATTGATTCCGAGCAGCAGATCCGGTTTGCGTATGCGAATCTGTTTAGGGTCAGGCCGCATGTGGAAAAAGCATTGGCTTTTCTCAAGCGGGTTCAAAATGAGAACGTCTGATTTTCTGATGCACAAGTTTACAATGCAGCATTGGGACTTGGTTTCGGCTAAACTGAGGTCAAGCAGTATTCCTTAAAGAATGTCATGAGTTTCACCGGACATCCCGTCACGTTAACCCAGGCGCAAAACCTGGCCTGGATGCATCAGCAACCCCCGCCGTCAACGGCGCGGGAGGCGGTCAGCCGCTTGCAGGAGGCTTTGCGTTTGTGCCAGGAAGCCTTGGAAGCAGGGCAGTTGGTGGCAGCTCAGACGTTGCTAGAAGATGCTCAGTTGCAATCTCTGGTGGCGTTGAAGGTGTTTGAAATTCACCCAGAGCAAGCCTTGCAACGGGCGCTGGCGCGTCTTAAGGCAGGCACCGCCAAGCGGGCGTTTCACATTTATGCCGATCGCGTTGAAGTGCGCGTTGGTGGCGAACTACGGGGCGAATGGACCCTTTGCTCGCAGCATGATTACGAAGCCGCCTTGAGGCTAGCACATGAGCTAGGTTGCCAGGTGGTTCATGAAGAGGCTTGTCAGTTGGGCCTCTTTGATACGCTTCGATTGGAGAGGCAGGATGCCGGAGTCGCCTGCTGATCAGGGGATTCGCCTGAACAAGGT
>DATNQC010000152.1:0-4332 GCA_036702885.1 Oculatellaceae cyanobacterium
CGGCGGGGCTGTATACGCAGTACTTTTTCCTGCTGTTTGCCGTTTTTGTGGCTGGCGTGCTTTTCCTGCAAGGGCGGAAAAATCCCCGGTTCCTGTTGCAATTGGTCGTATCGGCTCTGTTGACGGGATTGCTGATGTTGCCGTGGTGGCCCTATTTCCGGGAGCAAATGCTCTTTTTAAAAGCTGCCGGGCATTATACGGCGGGTCTTTGGAACCCCCTGCGTTTGCCGGAAAAGCTGTGGCGCGTGGGTTGTGAGTTTTTCCTGCCGTACAGCCCGGTGGGCAAATTGCTGCCGCTATTGGTGGCAGGCGTCGCCGTCATCGGAGGGCTTTTCCAAAAGCCGTGGCGGAAGGACTTCAAGCTTTCTCCGCTGCTGGCGTTTTTGCTGGTGTGGCTTGTGGTGATTGTTGGCGGACAAGTGACGCTGGATTTGTTGCGTCAGACGCACACCGCTACCGTTCGCCGTTACCTGTTATTGGCAAGCCCGGCCTGTGCGCTATTGTTTGCTTATGCGTTGGTATCCCTCAGCCTGCTTAAATCACGCTGGATGCCGTGGTTATCCGCAACTTTGGCTGTCGGGCTGCTTGCGGCAATGGCGTTCGATAGCGCGCATCTGCTGTTTTCCCGGCATCACAGTTCAGATGAATTCAAACAGGCCGCACGCTGGATTAATGCCGATTACCGTCGCGGTGACCTGGTGTTGGCGAACAAGTCCGGGGCGATGGCGGTGGGTCTGGCGTATTATCTGGAGCCCAACATTCACATGCAAGGGCTGGATGTTCCCGTGCTCTCAGCCATTGCCGAGGGAGCGCCGCTCATGCAGCATCTGACAACTTCACTAGACGGAAGAACTCGGGTGTGGCTGGCCTTGTCGCATCATGCGCCAAGTACGGAGCGGCGGCTGTGCCAATGGCTATCGGCGCAAGGGTTTACGCAGCAGGAACTGCGGAAATTCCCCGGGGTGAACGTGCTGCTTTGGGCGCGTTGATTAACGTGCTTGTAGAACCGCCAAATCGTTTGCCGCTGTTTGCAGGATGCTGCTTAAACGCTGGGCGTATGGCTGCTCAAAATGCGGAGTCAGAGCTTGCCTAGCTGCTTCGTTGATGGAAGCGCCATCCCGCAACAGACGATTGAGGGCGGGGTGAATTGCTTCCTGTTGCGTCACAACCGGCAAGGCGTCTGATAAGAGAATCTCTTGCCGGGCGATGGTATTTTCCAGATCAATCGCCAGCGTCGGTTTGCCAAGCGAGACGGCTTCCAGCAGAACTGCGGAAAAAACCGAAGTGACCACATCCACCGCCTTGAATGATTCCCAAAGCGTCAGTTCATTGCTGGCGTAAATGCGGACACGTTCGGACAAGCCATTGGCTTCAATCACTTCTGCCAGCCAGGGTGTCGTGCACAGAGGGTGCTCCTTGATCAGCAGCTTGGCTGCCGGCTCCTGCCATAGGTATTCCAGTAGAACGCCAATATATTGCCGTTGAAGCTGGGCTGTAGAATACCCTTGAATGCTTTGAGGATACGTTCCAATCAGGGGCGCGTTGCCCTTCCAGGTAAGCAGGTCTTCGTACTGCGCGGAGGGTGTTCCGTGACTGAACAGCCAGTGCAGCTTTTCCCAAAACGGGTTGCCGACCACGTGAATTGAACCGTCATCCGGGTAACCGTCCGCGCGAATGACCTTGGCCGAAGCCTCGTTCCAGGCTAGAAAATAATCGAAGCGCAAGCCATCAAACGCCCAACTGGGCGAGATAATGCCATGCTGGACGTTGAGCAGGCGATATCCGTGAACGCCTTTGAGTAGGCTGGTCAAACCACCATATGAACTGTATTCTAGGCAGCCAACAAGGCTTTCGGGTCTAAAGCGTTGCAAGGAGCCTTCAAACCGCAGCAGTTTTTCGCACAGTTCCAGCAGTAAATCCAGTTGACCCAGGCAGAAGCACTGATCGGCCGGATGACGCAATCGGGCAATCCTTTGCAATAAGTCACGTAACCCTTGCAGGCAAGCCGATAGACGCGAGCCTTGCGGGATGGCTGGCATTGCATAGCCGGTGTAGCCCTCTGGGCTGTTGAGTCCTTCCCGTGCCAGTAGTAAGCGGATTTCCTGCTTGCTGTTCAAGGCCTCTCGCTCTGCTTCCAGCGGCGCTTGCAGGAACTTGAAATGTTCGTCGTGGGTTAGGATGCCCCAGACGCCGCCGGGAGATTCCGAAAGCTGGACGGGTTGCGCGGTTTCTTCCCATTGGCGCAGGGTGCGCAACAGGCGGGGAATTCGCACGGACGTCTTGCACTGAAAACGCCCTTGAAAGCCGAGCGATGGCAGATAGGCCGATATGAAATCCTGGAGTAATTCCTCGGAAAAATGGCTGTCGACAAGCACCATCCGGCTGGGAAGCGTTTGCTGTGTCAGTGCGGCATGTAGAAAGGGGAGGCACGTGTACGCCATAAAAAATTGCAGATGCACCCGGAAGAGATATTCCAAATCCACTCCCGCGCAAAGGAAAAAATCGGGAATGAGCGCTTTAAGTCTGGCTACGATGGCGTCTGCAACCTGCCGACCGGCATAATAAGTGTTTTGATCCGGTAAGGGCAGTGGCGACACGTCTTGTAATCGGGTCCACCAGCCGGATTTTGGCACATTGTTTTTTTCAGGGTGCAGCCCGAAAATGGGCCAAAGCGTCGAAGCGTGGGCAAAACGCAGACTGCGCCTTGAAAATTTGGGGAATAAGTAATAGCAGGCCTGCCCAAAGAACATGGAAGTCTAGCCTTTCAGCAAGATCACTGGAAGCAGTTCATCCTGAGAAACCGGCTGAGGCAACTTTTTGCCAAGAATATATTCCAAAAGGGCTGGAGAAATGCCGGTTCCTGGCCTTTTGGCGACTAGATCCGCTTCCGTCAGGATATGCTGGGCGGGCAAATCGTGCCGGGCGACCAGACTCCTGCGCGCTACACGAATACAATCGGCCTCGATGGGATGGGGACGTTTAATGCCATCACCCAGCGCAGCTTCGGTTTCTCGGATGGCCTGAATCATCGTGGTCAGTTCTTCTACAGACAGCGATGCCTGATGATCCGGTCCGGGCAGAGTTTTATCCAATGTGAAGTGCTTTTCAACGATTCGCGCGCCCTTAGACACTGCGGCAACGGGAATGTGCAAGCCCAGCGTGTGATCGGAGTATCCGATGACGCAATCCGGAAACGCCTGGTGCAGCGTGTGCAGGGCGTTCAGGTTGACAGCCTCCGCCGGGGCCGGGTAAGCGCTAACGCAATGGAGCAGCCCCAAAGGCAAAGGCTCCCGACTGCGCAAGGCGTTGACGGCATCCTGCACTTCCGACAGGGTGGACATGCCGGTCGAAAGCATGACCGGACTGCCTAGCTCGCTCAGATACCGCAAAAACGGCAGGTTGGTCACTTCCCCGGACGATATTTTCAAGGTCGGTACGCCCAGCTCAACCCATAAAAAGCGGGCGCTTTCCTCATCAAACGGCGTACACAGGAACAAAATGCCCGACTGTTCGCAGTAGGTTTGCAAGTCCCGGAACGTTTCCGGGGAAAGCGCCAAGGATGCGAGCAAATCAACCTGCGTTTCGGCTTCCCCTTGTCGCGCCTGATAGGCTGCAAGCGGCGTGGCGCGGGACGCCAGCTTGCCGGGATCGAACATCTGGAATTTGACCGCATCCGCACCGGCGGAACGAGCGCCATCAATCAGGCGGCGGGCGAGTTCAGGGCTGCCATTATGGTTGACGCCGGCTTCGGCAATCACAAAGATGTGCGTGGTATCAAAAACAGGGGGCATACTAATCTCCCAATGAACGGCTGGAGGGCATCAAAATGCGGGCAGGGCTGCCAACGGCGGTGGCACGGGCCGGAATATCTTCTGTTACCACGCTTCCCGCGCCAATAGTGACCAAGTCGCCGATGGCTTTCTGTTGAATCACCACGCTCCCTGCACCGAGCATGGCATGCTCCCCAACGCGGCTTTCCCCGCAGAGAATTGTGCCAGGAGTCACATGGCTGTTGCATCCGATCTGGACATGATGTTCCACAATAGCCCCGGAGTTGATGATGGCGGCTTGTCCGATTTTGGCGAACGGTTGAATAATTGCGCCGGCGCCGACAAAAGCGCCCGCCTCAATGTCCGCCTGAGGGGAGATGATGGCGCTGGGATGCAATAAAGTCAAAGGCTCCAGCCCCTGCTGAATCAATCGGTTCACGATGTTCCAGCGTTGCGGGGCGGCCTTCACCATGCCAATCCCAATGTAGAAATGCCGGATCTGACGGGCATGAAGCGCTGTCCAGCCTTCGATGGTTTCCCGGAAAACCGGCAAGCCTAAAGT
>DATNQC010000166.1:0-3150 GCA_036702885.1 Oculatellaceae cyanobacterium
GCGCAAATACCGCATGGTCACCCTGGATGGCAGCCTGCTTGAAAAATCGGGTGCCATGACAGGTGGTTCCCAGCCCAACCGAGGAAAAGGCGGCTTCTTTGGCGGCAGCCAGATCGAGCAGGAATTGCAAACGCTGGCAAAACGCCTGGAGCGGGCGGAGGCCGACAAGGAGCAGTTGCAAAAGTTACTCACTCAATCCGAAGTGAAAATGGAAGGCGTAAAGGCGGATTACGTGCAGCTGATGCAACGGGTGTCTCGCGTAAGCGCTGAACTGGACGCCGTGACCCGGCAACTGGATGAACTGCAAGCCGCGCAGGCGGATTCGGTGGATGTGAGCGATTTGACTGCGCAGGTGGAATCGCTGGAAGCACAAATTCAACAGGTGGAAGCAGCCATTGGGCAAAAGCAGGTGGCTGTGGAGGCGCTGCAAAAAGACTTGGCAGCCATTGAGAGCCGCTTGCCAAGTGATCAGATTGATGCCCTGCGTAAGGAAATGCAGGACGTCAAATATCAGATGGAGCACTATGACACGCAAATGCGGAACGTCAAGGGCGACATCCAAAGCAAGGAAATGGAAAAGAACTTCCAGCAGGTGGGCATTCAGGATTGCCAGACTCGCAGCGAACAGGCGCGTCAGCATAACGAAGAACTTGCTAAGGAAAAGCGGGCGGCGCTGGAGGAAATCGCGTTGACCCAGCGACAGATTGATGATCTGGAATCGCAAACGCTGGAACTGGATGAAGAGCTGAAAAAGCTGCAGGAAGAGCGCGATCGGGTTCAGGCGCAGTTGATTGAGCAGGAAAAACAAAAGAACATCCAGGAGCGGAACGTGATGCAGATGGAAGAGCAGATCCATGCCTTCCAGGCCCGCAAGCGCGAACTGGAGCCCCAGATGCAACGGATGGTCATTGACCTGCAGGAAGCGGGCATTGAACCGGGCAGCATTGAAGAGGACAAGCTGCCTTCGGAAGAGGAGGTCACCGGGAATATTCAACGTTTGACCAAGAAAATGGAAGCGATGGAGCCGGTGAACATGTTGGCTATTGACGAGTACGACCGGGTGCAGGAGCGCCGGGATGAGCTGGCCCAGAAAATCGAAACACTGAATTCGGAACGGGAGGCGATTAATGTCAAAATCGCCGGTTACCATGAACTGAAGCTGGCTTCCTTTAGAAAAGCCTTTGAAAGCGTGGATCAGAACTTCCGGCATATTTTTGCGGAATTATCCGATGGTAACGGCCAACTGATGCTGACCAATCCGGATTCTCCGTTTGAGGGAGGCTTGACCATCCATGCCCAACCGCGTGGGAAGAAAATGCTCCGCATCGAAGGCTTGAGCGGTGGCGAGAAATCGCTGACTTCGCTGGCCTTTGTGTTCGCCATTCAGCGATACATGCCCGCGCCCTTCTATGCCCTGGACGAGGTGGATCAGAACCTGGATGGTATTAATGCTGAAAAACTGGCTAATATGGTGAAAAATGAGTCCAAGCGCGCCCAGTTCGTTGTGGTATCCTTGAGGAAGCCGATGATTGAATGCTCCGAACGAACCATTGGCGTGACCCAGCGCCAGAACGGCATTACCAAGGTCACAGGTATCAAACATCGGGATGATCGAGAACCCATTGTCGAAACGGATGACGCCAAGGGAGGAAAGCCCATTGCCGCCGCTTCCTGAGCCCCAAGAACCGCCGCTAAACGAAGGAATCGAGCTGCTGGTGCAAATGGCCAAGCAGGGTGAGATTGATCCGTGGAATATCGACATTGTGAAAGTGGCGGATCAGTATTTAAAGGCGGTTGCCGACCTTAAGGAGTCGGATCTCAAGATTACCGGCAAAACCCTGCTGTACCTGGCTATTCTGTTGCGTATGAAGTCGGATCAGCTGGCGGGCATCAATTATTTGGAGCCGCAGGAAGAATTTCTGGATGAATTGCTGGAAGCGGACTTTATGGATGACGGGCAGGCGAAAATTGTGCAGCCCAAGTTGCGCTTCTATTCGCTGGATGAAGTTATCAAGCGCCGTACCAGCACCAAGCAGCCGCGCATCCGAACCGTCACGCTGACGGACCTGATCCGGGAGCTGCAGAAGTATGAAGAACTGGAAAAACGTCGCGCCCTTCAGGAAAAGGTGGAGAAGGTCAGTAACCGCCGCATGATGGATTATGCCGACTTTACGGCGGATGACATCGAGGAAATGGCGCACGAAGAGTTTATCGAGGATACCATTCTTCGGTTGCGCAACATTCTGGAGCGCATTTTGATTCGTCAGGAAGAGGTTTCGCTGACGGAGATCGTGGAGGAAGGCAAAATCGACAAGATTTCCGCTTTCCTGGCTCTGCTGTTTCTTGCGGCGCGTGGAGACGTCTCCATGCATCAGGAACAGTTCTATGAGGAGCTGTACATCAAGTCGGAACCCTCAGCGACCTTGCACCCCACGGATGAGGAGATTGCCGGATGAGCGTGCATTATGGGTATCCGGATGCGGATGAAGAAGCCGTTGTCACGTCCCAGACGCCTTCAGTGCCGTTGCCGTCGGGGCAAACCCTGAAAGGTCGGATTGAGGCGGTTCTGTTCATGACGGGAAAAGCCTTGTCCCTGGCGGAAATTGCGGAGTTGGTGGAAGCGCCCTACGAGGAAACCGAGATTGCGCTTGTGGAATTGATGGGTGATTACAATTTCCGGGAAGATTCTTCTTTGGAAATTGACGATACCGACGGCTATATTCTGCAGGTGAAAGAAGATTACGGCGACATCGTCAACAAGATGATGCCGCTGGAAATATCTGCCGCGGAACTGCGCACCTTATCGGCAATTGCCATCAAGGCGCCGGTGCTTCAATCCGATTTGATTGAGTGGCGCGGCAGCGTGGCCTATGAACATATTGCGAGCCTGCTGCAACGCAAGCTGATTTCCAAAAAACGGGAAGGACGCTCTTATATCCTGAATGTCACCCGGCACTTCCATGAATACTTCAAACTTACTGCCGACAAGAAAGCCCTGGCCAGTCTGGTGCAGGTCAGCAAGGAAACCAAGGAAAAGCCGGATTCTGACGCTGAACCGGAAGAGGCCGAAGCTTTTGATGATGACGCATCTTATTCTGCTGATGCTGAATAGGACAGGATAGCGGTTTTTACTCTGTTTTGTCGGCGCAA
>DATNQC010000174.1:0-3352 GCA_036702885.1 Oculatellaceae cyanobacterium
GGCCGACGAGGTTATTGACGATCTGCGGACGCGGGAGCCGGATCGGGCGGTGGAAGTGAATATTGAGGAAAATCTGACTTCTGATTGCGATCGCCGCTTGATGAAAATTGCGCTGCAAAACCTGCTAGGCAATGCCTGGAAATTTACCAGCAAGCAGAAAAACGCCCTCATTTCCTTTGGAAAGGAAGTGAAAAACGGCAGAACGGTTTTCTATATTCGTGATAACGGGGCTGGCTTCGATATGGCCTATGTACATAAGCTGTTTGGCGCATTCCAGCGCTTGCACAAAAGCGAGGAGTTTCCTGGAACAGGCATTGGACTGGCGACAGTCGCGCGGATTATCCACCGCCATAGCGGAGAAATCTGGGCGGAAGGTGCGGTCGGCAAAGGCGCCACTTTCTACTTCACCCTGAATCCTTCCTTGGAAGAGATGTCTGTATATAGGCTGGAAGTGACTTCTCCGGAGGAGGATGCCGGAGATGCCTGAAAAAGCGCTTAGCGAAAAATTGATGAGAGAGAAAGCCATCCTTTTGGTTGAGGATAACCCGAATGACGCGGAACTGGCCATGTTGGCTTTCAAAAAAAACAACTTCCCAACCAAAATTATCCTGGCCCGTGATGGCGTGGAGGCTTTGGATTACCTGTTTGGCACCGGTGCCTATAGCGACCGTAATATCGAGGAAAAGCCCAAACTCATCCTGTTGGATTTAAAATTACCCAAGATTGATGGCTTGGAAGTCTTACGGACTATTCGCTCCGATGAGCGCACCCGTTATATTCCAGTCGTGGTCTTGACCTCCTCTAAGGAGCAGCGAGATTTGACAGAAGCATATCGGCTTTGCGTCAATGCATACGTGAGAAAACCCATTGATTTTGCCGAGTTTACGGAAACCGTCAGACAGCTTGACAGTTTTTGGCTGCTCCTGAATGAACAACCTCCCTAGCCACCGTGGAACGGATGGGTAATTCAAAGTAAAATCTGCTGCCGGGATTTAGATTTTGATAAGCAATGGCGCCGCCATGCGCTTCGATAATTTGTCTGGAAAGATACAAGCCAAGACCAATCCCCATTTTTCGATAGCTTTTGGATGCCGAGGCATACGGAGAAAACAGATAAGGCTCCACAGATGGGTCCACGCCAGGGCCGGTGTCCGAAACACTGACACGAACATGACCGTTGAGTGTCTCCATGGCAATGGTGATGCGCCCACCTTCTGGCGTGTAGTCGATGGCGTTTTTCAATAAATTCAGCATCACCCGCTGTATTTCGGTCGGATCCAGCTCAACATGTGGCGAGGATTCCGGCAGATCCAGGATGAGCTGGATGGCTTTTTCCTCGGCAAACGTTCGAATGGATAATCCTTCCACCAGCGAACGGATAAAGTTCGACAAATCGATTTTTTCCAGGGAAAGCTGGACCTTGTGCTCCCGGTGCTTATAGGCAAACAGGATATTATTGACCATATGCTGGGCATACTGGTTGGAATGCATGAGCTCCTTGATAATTTCTTCCTGCGAGGGGGTCAAGGGACCGCAAGCACCGGATTTTAGAAACTCAAGCACCCGTTTTTCCGCAAGTAGCGGTGTTTTCAAGTCATGCGTCAGGGACGCGACAAATCTTTCAAGCTCCCATTCGGCTTTTTTACGGCTTTCTCTTTCCTCCGCTTCTTTCAGTTCCCGCTCCACGGCAGAGGCAAGACGCTGCAATTTTCCTTTGACAAAGTAGTCGCTTGCTCCGGCTTTCATCGCTTCAACGGCAAGATCCTCCCCCATAATGCCCGATAGAATGATAAACGGCGTATCTGGACTCTTTTCGTTGCGAATGCGTAGCGCCTCAAAACTGCTGAAATAAGGCATGGAATGATCCGAAAAAATGACGTCCCAGGATTCCTGGGACAATAGCCTTTCAAAATCTTCCGGTGTATCCACCCGTTTGGATTCCACCTCAAAACCGCCACGCTGCAACGCAATGTTCAGCAATTCAGCGTCGTTGGGATTATCTTCGGCTATCAAAACTTTAATTAGCATAGGAAATGCGCCCGGAACCACACTGCAGGCATGACACGCCTTAATTACAGACGTTTCCGTTACTCAATGTTTCCTGGGCGTCGTGCGGCTCAGCCGTTTATGGCATGATTGCTCCCGGTATAACTTGTGCTTTGCCAGGCTATGCTCCAGCTTCCCCTTGTGCTTCACGAAGCGCATGCCGCTCCACATCCCAAAGCACCCACTCGGCAGACAAGGCAAGCCCGACAATCAGTAACGTTCCCCAAAAGATTTTGGCGGCATGATTTTGATAAATCCCCTCAAACAAGAGCCCGCCCAGCCCGCCTGCATTAATAAATGCACCCATGCTGGCAAGCCCAATAATGGATGACGTGGAAAGCCGAAGCCCGCCAATGATTGCCGGCAACGCAAGCGGAAGCTCCACCCACAAGAGCATTTGCAAGGGGCTCAAGCCCATCCCTCGACCAGCCTCCAGCAGACTCGGATCAATATTCTGGAAGCCGAGCAAAATACTCCGAACCAGAGCAAATTGCGCGTATATGCTCAAAACAATAGTGGCGGAAACGTTTCCCAAGCCGAACATGGGTACAAACAGCACCAGCAACGCCATACTGGGAATGGCATATAAAAGCCCCAGAAAGCCAAGAACACCGTCTGTCAATTTTCTACCGGATTTGGACAAACCATAACCAAGCGGAAACGCTAAAAGGGATGACAGGAACAGGGCAGTTGCGCAAATTTCGATATGCTCTAACAAAGCTTGCAACAGCTCTGGATAATGCGCTTTCAAGTATCCAAGCATTAAACCGCATCCCGTTTTTGCACCATAACCGATGAAGGAAGACCCGTCTCCAGCAAGCGTTTGACAAAGCCATTGGCCGGATGCTTGAGCAGGTGTTCAGGTCGGTCGTATTGTTGGACCCTGCCGCTATCCATCACAATGACCTTGTCACCCAGGCTTAGCGCCTCCTGCACGTCATGCGTGACCAAAACGACGGTTTTGCCCAGCTTTCGCAGAATACGGGAGAGTTCTGTCTGTAAGGTCTGCCGGGTTAGCGCATCCACCGCACCAAAAGGCTCATCCATGAGCAGGATGGAAGGATCTCCCGCTAATGCACGCGCTAGACCAACCCGTTGCTGCTGCCCTCCAGAAAGTTGACGGGGGAAACGGTTTCTGAATGCCTGGGGCTCTAGCGCCACCAGATCCAACAATTCGTCAATCCGTTCTGAAATCCGTTTTTTGGGCCAGCGGAGAATTTTAGGGACAACCGCAATATTGTCAGCAACCGTCATATGTGGGAAAAGCCCAATGTGCTGGATCACATAGCCAAGCCCCCGTCTCAAC
>DATNQC010000176.1:0-1778 GCA_036702885.1 Oculatellaceae cyanobacterium
CATCCGACCCTACGTACGCGCTGAAGCTACAGGACTATCCGCTTTGGGGCAGAGAAGGTTATATTCAAGCACTAACCCCCATCGGTCTTTCAGCCAGACCCGACTTACTGCGCCAGCAGGCGGAAAAAATCAAGCGACAAGTCCCGGCTCAGGTGCCTGTCTATATCGGTATCTTTGGGATGTACAATCGCGCCACGCCGGTTGCGTTGCTTCAGCAGATTGACGCCGTGCATCAGGCCGGCATGCCGGGGCTCATGCTTTTCGAGTGGTCCAGAAGCCGACCGGAATACATTGAGGCGCTCATGGAAGGGCCTTTCCGCCCGGAAACGTCCCAGACCAGCTATTAGAGTCTTACCTCCCATTTGCATTTAATCGCCCTTGCGGCATAATGCTCATGGAACACTCAGGAATGACGGCATGATTTTGCGGCCATTTTTCCGAAAGAAAACCCCCTGGACTCTAGGAGGTCTAGTTTTTTTGGTGTTCCTGCTTTCACTCCCCCTAGGGTTTGCCAACGCCGTGCCCGATGACTTCCAAAGCTGGCAGATTGTCGCATTACAGGGCAAAATCACCCAACGCACCCAGTGGTATATCGACTTTCAAAATAACATCGTTGAGTTAACGCCCAATTCCCCTCTAAAGGATGACGTATGGGTCGGTCAGCTCGTCATACGCCCCGGTGTTGGTTATAAAATCAACGATGATCTCAGCCTCTGGGGTGGATACGCCTGGGTTCCCGTTTTTCAACCTGAATTTAGAAACGAAAACCAAATTTGGAAGCAAGCAATCTATAACAAGAAAACGCGATACTTCCACTTCACCAACCGCTCTCGACTGGAGATCCGAAAATTCGGCAATGTGGATGGCGCTTCCGTCCGGTTCCGCAACCGGCTCAGATTGGCGGTTCCGTTGGGGAAAAGCCGTTGGTCCGTTGTGGTTTACGGAGAGCCGTTCTTTAACCTCAATTCGGTGGATAATGGCCCGCAAAGCGGCTTCAATCAGGCCTGGCTGTTTGCCGGGCTGAATCGGCAACTACATGACCGGGTTTCGATGGACTTTGGTTATTTGAACAACTTTGTCAACAATCCGGCCCCGGCCAATGACCGGGTGAATCATGTTCTGATGCTGAGTGTAAACATCAATTTCGCCAATGATGGTAAATCGTCCCGACCGGATCGGGAACGACCGGGGCATACTCGGCATAAGCGCGTTGCTTCTCTAAAACAGCCAGAGCCTCAAATCGGCATTATTGATCTGTCTCAACTGGATCCCCAAATCGCAGATGCAGAACCGGAACACGCCATTAACAGCACGGATTTAGAAAATCCAGAACACTTGATGCTCGAAGGGTTTTGAGTCCCACCAAGGCCGCGCCTGTGTTACAAAATCGGCATCAAAAGCATTACTACAAATACGGCAGTTTCTCCCTCTCCTCTAAAATGGCTTCATTGGCATGAATCCGATGGATAGGGAGCATGACGTGCAGCATATCTGGCAATTCAGAGGAGACGCACAAGCCAGTCTCCAATTTGACGAGGACGTTCTGGAAGCCGCGGAAGGCTCTCCACTTCTGGCCCGGTTGCTTTCAAACCGTGGCATCAAAACTCCTGAAGCAATTCGGAGATTCCTAAACCTGGCCGATTATCAGCCCACCAGCGGCCTGGAGCTTCCCGACATGCCTCAGGCCGTCGAACGGATTCTCAAAGCCATCCAGACAAATGAGCATATCCTGATTTACGGCGATTTTGACGTAGACGGCATCACCGGGACCTCCATTC
>DATNQC010000118.1:0-3016 GCA_036702885.1 Oculatellaceae cyanobacterium
GCTTTTTACCCTCACGATATTCCAGCCCTTCTGCGGCGCAAAGCAGTTCCGCCGCCAGAACCCAGCGCGTATGCGCTAGAATGGCAGACGCTTTTCGAGCCGCCGTTGCCCCCATGCTGACATGATCCTCCTTATCATTAGAGGTCGGAATGCTGTCCGTCACCGCCGGATGAGCGAGTATCTTGTTTTCAGAAACCAAAGATGCCGCCGTGTAATGCACAATCATCATCCCGGAATTCAACCCCGGAGACTGTCCCCCAGCGAGAAACGCCGGCAACTCGCTGAATGCAGGATTCATCAGTTTATCAATGCGACGCTCACTAATACTGCCCAGTTCACTCAGCGCCAGGGCCAACATTTCCATCGCCATGGCCACCGGCTCCCCATGAAAATTCCCTTGGGAAATGATATCGCCATTCGGAAACACCAGCGGGTTATCTGTCGCCGCATTGATCTCCACTTCCAGAATCCGTCGCGCGGAAGCAATCAAATCCCGTGCCGCGCCATGCACTTGTGGAATGCAGCGGAGCGAATAGGCGTCCTGCACCTTGGCGCAATCCCGGTGCGCTTCATTAATCTCACTATCTTGCAACAAAGTTCGCATCACCGCCGCAGAACGCAGATGCCCTGGATGTGGACGGACTTCTGCCACACGGGCGTCAAACGGTTTTTGACTTCCGCGCACCGCTTCAATGGTCATGGAGCCCGCCAACTCCGCCACATCCAGCAACTTCTCGGCTTCCAGCAAGTTAAGTACGCCAATCGCGGTCATCATCTGCGTTCCATTCAGCAGTGCCAAGCCTTCCTTGGCATCTAGCGTAATCGCGCTCAAACCAGCCCGACGCAAGGCTTCACCACCCGGAAGCCACTGCCCTTCGTACCAAGCTTCTCCCTCACCCAGCAGAACCAGGCTCATATGCGCCAGCGGCGCGAGATCTCCGCTCGCCCCCAAGGAGCCTTTGGATGGAATTTTAGGATAAACGCCTTTGTTCAATAAGTTGAGCAAGGCTTCCACTACCAACGGACGCACCCCGGAAAAGCCTTTGGCAAGCGTATTGGCACGCAGCAGCATCATGGCCCTGACGGTCGAAACTTCCAGCACCTGCCCGGTTCCCACTGCATGACTACGGAGCAGGTTCACCTGTAGTTGCGTCACCTGATCCGGAGAAATCCGCACATTGCTCAGCGCCCCGAAACCCGTATTCACGCCATACACCGTTTTTCCGCTGGCCAAGACCTCTTCCACAATCCGACGGGACAGTTGCATTTTATTCACCGCCTCCGAAGCCAGCGCCACCTGGATATTTTCATCCAGCGCAACGTCCCGAACCGCTTCCAGAGTCAACGACTCCCCATCAATCTGCAACAGGCCCCTTGTCTTACTCATCTTGCGCTTCTCGCACCCAACCTTCTTCCCTGATTGTAGCGATTCGGCTCCCCCCTGGCAAATAGGGTCTATATTCAAGTCCAGCCCGACTTGTCCTCCTCAGGAAAATCGCGTTATCCCGACGCAGCAGCTCATCAAGACATCGTCCGACAGCCAGCACGTCAGTATGTCCTGTCTACTGAGCGCTCTTTGGCGCTTTTGCCGGCGGGTAGGTTTTCACCAGCCAATCTCGAATCTGAAGGCCAATTGCAGGCTGAATGGAGAGCATATCTGCGCCCTCTCCCGCTTTTTGGTACACCTGCAAGACCTTAGGCCCTTCCAGCCAGCCGTATAAATACCGGGCCGCAGCGTAGGATTCCGGCTCATCCTGACTGGCCAGAATCATCACGCTATTGACGTAATTGACCAGCCCCTTTCCAGCATCCATACCCTTGAAGGTCATGCTGGGCGTTAACAGCACCAGCGCCTGAATTTCTTTCTTTTGTTTTGCGGCCCAAATGGCCACATTAGCCCCTAATTTCTCACCAATTACCGCCACCCGACGGGCATCCACTTCTGGATAATCCTCGGACTTCTTGAAATACTCCACCACCCGCGCCACATCGCGATACATAATGGACCAATCGCCATCCGGCAAGGTTCGCCAGTTAATCGCTCTGCCTCGAAGCGTTTGGGTGCTAGCGCCATGCCCCCGCAAATCCAGTGTTAAAACAGCATAGCCAGCTTCCATAAGTGTTCTGGGGAGCGTATGCCAGTGCGACTGTGAATAATTCAAACCATGTAGCAAAATCACCAGCGGATACTTTGGCCCCTTGTATTCCTCATCCAAGTCAATGGGCGCCACAGTTTCCCCATCCGCATCCAGCGTTAAAGCCGGATTGTACAGCCTGCCGGACATCTGCAAGCCATCCGGCATGGGAACCGTCACTTCAACATACGGAATCTTGCGCATCGCTTCGGGAATCAACCGGGTCATGTCCAGTTCTTCCTCAGCGGATGCCTCTTCTCCTTCCGCATTCTCCTCGGCGTCTGCCGCCTGCTCATGGGCAACCGGCTTTTTGTCCCAGGGCATTGGTGGCAACTTCGGCACACACGCAGCCTGAGACAACATCAGAGCAACCAGAAGCGTTGCAAGGAAAAAACGCGCAATCATCATGTCATTACGAGGGCTCCCTGTCAGGACGCGGCAAAATCAGGGCAAAAACCGAACCTTTGCCAGGTGCGCTAGAGAGCAGCTCCACACTGCCGCCATGCGCCTGCAGAATTTTCCGGCTGTGCGCCAGCCCCAGCCCGGTCCCATTGCCTTTGGTGGAGAAATACGGCGTAAAAAGCTTTTGAATATGCTGTGGCTCGATCCCTTTTCCTTCATCCGCCACTTTGACATACAGCTGCGCATCATTCCGACGGCAGGCCACACTGACGGAAACGGTGCTACCCGCCGGAGATGCTTCCAACGCGTTTTTCAGCAAATTAATCAACGCCTGGCGGATTTTATCCGCATCTACTTCCAGCGGTTCCAACATTTCCCCGGATGGCTCCGTGGAAACGGTGAACTCCAGATTGACCTGCTTTTCCCTATAAGACGGCTGGTAAAATTCGCACACATCGGAAACCAGCGCTGCAATATCC
>DATNQC010000191.1:0-6964 GCA_036702885.1 Oculatellaceae cyanobacterium
CTATAACGATGGGGCCATTCCAATGAGTAGTATGCTGTTCCTTAAGCCGCGTCGGGAAGCCTACTCCGAAGACTTGCTGGATTTGGCGGCTCTGGCGACAGTTAAAAAGGTCCGGATTATTGCGGATCTCGATCATGTGGATATGGGCGAATACAACCTGCGGAAAAGCCATTTGATTCGTCCGGATCTCTTGCACCCGGATGAGGGCATCCGTTCGCCAAACGAATGGGTGATTTATGATCTTAACCAACGGTTCCGGGAGCTGTGTCCTAGTCTGTCACGCTGCGAACAGCCGGAAGAAAACCTGCAGCCAGCCCCCTGAGCAGGAGGCAGCCATTGTTGAACCGGTTGAGCCTCAACCCTCGGAATCGGTCGAAGTCGGCTCACCCTAGGCTGTTAGCGCATGTTTGCCGCTTTGGAAGCGGTGCTGCCAAGCCATTTGGTGGGCAGTCCGAGGCTATTTCAACAGTGCGCTGAATGCAAACACGGCAAAGGCCAAATAGAATAAGCCGCCCGTGAGTAAGGCGTAGGGTAATTTTTTAGGCATAGTGCAAGCAACGCCATAGATGAGCAAAGATGACATCAGGCAAAGAATGACGCTTGCGATGGCTTGATTGTCCAGATTCCAAGGGGTTAGGAGGATCCCGATGGCGGTGGGGATGCAACTTTGGAATACCATGGCACCGGTAATATTCCCCAGGGCCAGGTTATCCTTACGACAGCCAATCCATACAATGCTGTTGAATTTTTCCGGCAATTCAGTGGCGATGGGGGTGATGATTAGGCTTAGAATCATGGCAGGCACCTGCCAGGCGTGTGCCAGATGATTGATCTGCTCTACAAAAAAGTGTACGAGAGCTAACAAGGCAACCAGGCTGCAGGCAAGTTGCGCCAGAATCATGCTGGTCGCCGGAGATTTTTGTCTGGGTGAAAAGGTGAGTGGCGGTAAGTCGAATTCTTCATCCGGGGCGTGCTCTTTTTGAAGCGTGCGGTAAACATAAATGCCGTAAAACGCTAGCAAGCCAATGGCAAGCCCGGCTTTTACCCAGGCCTCCTGAATAAAGGCGGCTAGAAAAACGCCAATATAGGCCGGAAAAAAGTAGTGAAAATCCCGGCGGAACAGGTGCAAGTTGAGTTTAAGTTCCAAATCACGCTTTTTGATGGCGCTGAAGTAAAACAAGGCGGAAGCTGTCACCCACATGGCCAGAGTTCCCAACAGAAATGGCGCTCCTAGAATAGCGCCGATGCCGATATCGTGTCCACTTTCCTGGGATACGTTGGAGAGGCCAAGTGCACCCGAGACGATGGCGATGATGGGGACCAGGGTTTCCGGCAATGCAGTGCCAACAGCGGCCAATACGCTCCCCACGGCGCCTTCCGAAAGATTGAAACGGTGCCCTACCCATTCAATAGCGTTGGTGAATAGTGCACAGGTTAGTACAATCAAAACCAGCAGCACCGCAATCAACAGTAAGGTCAGCGCCGTTTCCATAAAAAGTCCTTCCTTGCACAACAAACAGGAACGAGATTTGATGCCTGCCGAACACGGGCTAAAAGATTTTTAGGGTGTCACAATGGGTTGCGGGAACAAACCAAGCCCAAAACGGTTTAAAAACTGACATCCGGGGGTGGTGGATGCCGCCTAGGACTATTATAATAGAGAAATGGAAGGACTTTCCTAACGTGGTGCAGGACGCTCAGCAGTCAATCGCATTAAGAGAGGACGAACTGTTCAGGCAGTTGGTTTCCGTTTTGCGTGAGCAAGAGCGTTCCGAAGAGGATATTGAGCGGATTCGGGAAGCGTTTGAGTACGCGCGCAAAATGCACGAGGGGCAATGCCGAAAGAACGGCGAAAGTTACATTGTGCATCCCCTCAATGTGGCCATTATTCTGGCGAAAATTCCGGTGGATACGCCAACCGTGATGGCGGCCTTGCTGCATGACGTGATTGAAGATACGCCTGCCACGGCAGAAGAAATCCAGCAGCGCTTTGGAGAAGACGTGCTGAAGCTGGTGGAAGGCGTGACTAAACTTGGCCGCTTTGAATTTGCTTCTAAAGAGGATGCGCACGCGGAAAACTTTCGCAAGATGTTCCTGGCTATGGCGGATGATATCCGCGTCATCATGCTCAAGCTGGCGGATCGGCTGCACAATATGCAGACATTGTGCTACTTGCGCCCGGAAAAGCAAATCCAGAAAGCTGTGGAAACCATCGAAGTGTTTGCTCCGCTCGCCAACCGGATGGGGATGGGAAAGATCCGTGCGGAACTGGAAGATTTATCGCTAAAGTACCTGCATCCGGCTGAATATGCCGAGATTGAGGCGGAAATTGCCCACACCCAGGAAGAGCGCGAAAAAACCATCGCCATGGTTATTGAGAAAATCCAGGATCAACTGGCCACGATGGGGGTGCGGGCCAAAATTTACGGGCGCGTGAAAAACTACTACAGCATTTATAAAAAGATGCTGGTGCATCATAAAAAGGTGCATGAAGTATACGATATCAGTGCAGTCCGAGTGATTGTGAACTGTGAGCGAGAGTGCTACGAGGTGCTGGGAGTGATTCATAACGCCTTTACTCCCATTCCAGGGCGCTTCAAGGACTATATTGCCATGCCCAAAAGCAACCTCTACCAGTCCTTGCACACCACAGTCATTGGGCCATATGGACGTCCGTTGGAAGTGCAGATTCGGACCTGGGACATGCACCGTATTGCGGAATACGGGATTGCAGCGCACTGGAAGTATAAGGAAACCGGTAGCTCTGAGCTTCAGCAAACGGCGGAAGAGCAGAAAATGTCCTGGCTTCGCCAAATGATTGAGATGAAAGACGATACGGGCGACGCCAAGGAGTATGTGGATTCCATCAAGCTTGACTTGTTCCGGGATGAAGTGTTTGTCTTTACCCCGAAGGGGCGTGTTGTGGTGCTTCCACGCGGTGCTACCCCTGTGGATTTCGCTTACCGCATCCATACGGAGGTTGGAAATACCTGCACCGGCGCTAAGGTTAATGGTCGCATTGTACCTCTGAACCACCAGTTGAAGAATGGTGACATTATTGAGGTGTTGACCAGTAAAAAAAGCTCGCCCCGCCTGGACTGGATTGCCTTTGTGCAGACTCAGCAGGCCAAGGCGCGCATTCGGCAGTGGTATAAAAAGCACTATAAAGAAGAGCATGAGGAGCAAGGTCGTAAACTGCTGGAGGCCGAGTTGACGCGCGCCGGCCTGGATGAGGCGATGAAAAGCGGTCGCTTGCTCAAAGTGGCTCAGGAGTTGAACTATACCACCATTGAAGACCTGATGATTGCATTGGGGTATGGTGAACTCAATTTGTCCCGGGTGACCAACCGCTTGAAAAAAGACGTTGCGGAACCGGAGCCCACGTTGCTACAGAACCTGTCCCAGAAAAAATCTCATCCAGCTACTCCCACCAAAGACATTCAGGGTTTGCAGGGGATGATGTACCAGCATGCCAAATGTTGTAATCCCTTGCCGGGAGAAAGCATCATTGGTATTGTGACTCGTTCGCGGGGCGTCATGATCCATCGGGACGACTGTATTAACCTGCAAAACGCCAATCCGGAACGCAAAATGTACGTCAGTTGGGAAGGCGAGCAACAGACAAAGCATGCCGTGCGGTTGGATATTCACACCATTGATCGTGTCGGGGTGTTGAAAGACATTTTGACCAAAGTGGCGGACTATAACGCGAATATTTGCAGCACCAAGGTCAAGATACTGGTCGATCAAACTGCAATTATCGAACTGGTGCTGGAAGTGCAGAACCTGCAACACCTGGATCGCATTCGGGATGCCATTCATCAGGTGCCGGATGTGATTTCGGTCCGTCGGCAAAAGGGGCGGCAAGCCATCTCTTTCCGGGGAGACAAAAAAGCCAGGTAGGCAATCTTGCTGAGAGTACGCTAAAAAAACGGCTACAGGTGGGCGGTAAATTCAGGCGCTTGATCAAACCGACCATGGCGACCGTCTACATAACGGATGGGGGCTTTTGCCAATTCCTCAGGGGCGAGATCATCCAGCGCGACCAGGTTCACGGCGATAAATCGCCCCAGGTTGAACGGCTTGGCGCCACAATACTTACAAAAGAAGTGCTGATTGCCGCCTTCACTATGGTAGACAGACAAATTATCCTCGTCTGTCAGCAGGCGGTAATGTTCGGGTTGAACAAGCGCGCACCAAAAGCGTGTTTTGGTGCAGGCTTCGCAATTACATTTGATGGTGCCCTGCTCCAGGTCAAGGTTCACCTCAAAGCGGTTCTTGACACAAGTGCAACTGCCTGTATAGGTTTTGATGGTCATCATACGCCCCTCGTCAGGAACTTGTATCGTCCCCTCATTCTAAGGTGCGACCGCACGGAAAGAAAGATGCTTCAACTTCCGTAACAATTTGGGGGTAACCCTTCATTTTTTGTCCGATAGGTCGAAGTGATATCCGGATTATAAACTCGGGTAGCCTGGTGGCTCCCTTGAGCACATGATGGCTGGCAATAGCGCCCGAACAGGGCACAGTAGGAAGGAAAGTGTTTTGTTAGTTAAAGTTAATACAGAGGCGCTGTATGCATGTCCGGTAGCCGAGTACGACTTGTACACTTCCGGTGGCGATTTAGCCTTTGCGGCAGGGCATGTATTTTCTCAGGAAGAGTTGCGGGAAGTGGGCAAACTAAAGTTGTTTCGGGATAGTCAGGCGTTGCCGGGGCTTGATTTTGTCAATCATGAAGGGCATGTATTCACGTTTGAAGCGGGCTTAACCGAAAGCGAGCAAGCTGAGTTGGCACAGGAGGCTTCGGCAAGACCTATTTTGGGTGGAGAGCCATTGGCCTTTTGCCTGGAGTCGATTGCGCACTTTTGGTCTCGATTGAAGAAAGGTGCGGCTCCGGATATCGCTTTGTGCGAAGTGGCGCGGGATCGGCTGATTGCCGAAGTGACCTCCCAAGTGGAGCAACTCCAGTACCTAAGCCAGGTCCGGGTGCGGGATGAGTACACCTATTCACACATTCTGGATGTGACGGCGTTGAGTATCGCGCTGGCCATAAAGGCTGGTTACGACCGGAAAGAGGTCAAAGACATTGCCTTGGCTGCGATTTTGCATGATCTGGGCAAGCTGATGATTCCTCGGTCTATCATGTTCAAGCCTAGCCGGCTCACGGAGAAAGAGTTCCAGGTTATGCAGTTGCACCCAGGCTTTGGCTACAAAATGATTACGGAAACGCTGAGGTTGCCTGAGCACATTGCCCGTCCGGCTTTGGAGCACCAGGAAATGTATGGCGGCGGCGGTTATCCGCAAGGCTTGAAGGGCGATGAGATTCATCCTTATTCCCATGTCGTCAAAATTGCGGATGTTTACGACGCCTTAACGTCCAAGCGGCCTTACAAGGAATCCATTCCCAGCAGCAAAGCGATTCGCATCATGCTGTCGGAAGGCGAAAAGAGCTTCCATCCGGAACTATTGAAGCACTTTGTGAAGCTCAGCAACTATCATGATCCTGTTCATGAGGCGGTTGCCGCATTACGTTAAGTGAGCTTGGTCTCTGAAGAGCCATCCAAGGGATGTGGATGTTGTGGGGGATAATTTTGGATGCAGTTAGGAAGTGTGACTTTTTGGTTTGAATCCGGTTAAAACAAAGGGCGTATTTGATAATTAAAAGGTTCAACCTGCTTTTAGCCTTATACAGGGCCGTGATTTAGGATTTTGGAACAAGCCGAGCAATTCCACCTTTTTGAATGTTTTTATTTTTATTGAGAGCTTAAACAAAACCCTGAAACGAGAGTAGGAGGAGCGCGTTTATGTGTAGTGGTGTTGGTGCTGCCGGTGGTGCAGGGAATGCAGGAACGGCAGCGCTTGCAAATGCCGACAGAGTGATGCCCTTTCGGGCAGCCGATCGCTCTGCCCCCACGGATTTAACAACCCAACTGTTAGCGGAATTTGTTCAAATGCTCCAAAACTCGGGAGCTTCACCGTCGGGCGGGATACTCGCCTGATTATTGTTACACCCAAGACAAAAACAGCCTGCCGGAGAGGGGCAGGCTGTTCCTTTTTGGCACTTTGGTGAAGATTAGTGCTTAATAACCAGGGTTCCCACGATGAAATCGTGGAGCCCTGCGTTTTCTCCCCATGGTTTTGGAGCTTATGCCTCGCGTGGTTGCAAGGCTTAAACCCGGCAGTTATGCATTACGTCCCCTGTCTGGTGGAATCCGCGCATGTGAATTTTCTTTGCTTGCTCGTCTTGAGGTGGCATAATAGCAGCTAGAATAGTTTTTATTGCTGCAAAAGCCATTAAACCGATGACGATTACCAAAGAAACCGTAGAACATGTCGCCAAACTGGCCCGCTTGGAGCTGACGCCTGATGAAGTGACTCGCTATACCGAGGATCTGGGCAAAATTCTCAGCCTGGTAGAGCAATTGAATGAGCTGGACCTGTCCCAGGTAGATGTCGCGCTCCAGGTGGACGAACCGGCTTTGCTTCGGCCAGACCAGGCGGTTCGGGAATTTGAGCGCGAGGCGCTGCTTCGGAATGCACCCCACGAAGAAGACGGTTTCTTCCGAGTTCCAAAAATCCTGTCGGACAGTGCGGCAGAATAGACACACGTACCTGAAAACAAGCATTCGAGGTTCTCTTTTCCTATGGGCTCCACCAAATATATTTTTGTGACCGGCGGCGTGGTCAGTTCTTTGGGTAAAGGCATTGTTGCCGCATCATTGGGGCGGTTGCTCCGGGCGCGCGGTTTCAAGGTGTCCATTCAAAAGTTCGACCCCTACATTAACGTCGACCCGGGGACCATGAGCCCCTATCAACACGGCGAGGTTTTCGTCACCGACGACGGAGCGGAGACCGACCTCGATCTTGGACACTACGAGCGCTTTATCGATATCAATCTGACCAAGAACAGCAATATCACCACCGGCAAGGTGTATTCTTCCGTCATCACCAAAGAGCGCCGCGG
>DATNQC010000193.1:0-2213 GCA_036702885.1 Oculatellaceae cyanobacterium
GACCGGTAGGGCCACAAAATAATGGTCGTGTGCCGGCAAACTCTCATCAATA
This sequence comes from Oculatellaceae cyanobacterium, assembly GCA_036702885.1. Taxonomy (GTDB): domain Bacteria; phylum Cyanobacteriota; class Vampirovibrionia; order Vampirovibrionales; family Vampirovibrionaceae; genus DATNQC01. The sequence continues at coordinate 53 of DATNQC010000193.1, forward strand.
TGTACCGGCTATCAACAACGGTCCAAAGTTTGGGGACGAAGTCAGCTTTAGCGGCGGTTTACCAGCAGCACAGACCCCGCTTACCCATAACGTGAACTTCCAGGAAATCTCCAAACTGTCATTGCCAGACGCTGGCAAGCAATTGCACCCCACCACGTTTGGCGCACTGACCAACCTCTTCTAACAAAACCACTGGGACAATTAGGCTGGAAAAACTTTTAACTGCTTTTTCCGAAAAAACGGCCTCTTAGCATGGGCCGTTTTTGTCATGAAAACTCCCCAATGCGCGACAAAGCCTGAACATACGCTTAAGAAAATATAAAAAAGCGCTGTCCCAGTGGGGCAAATCCTTATAATACTCTCTAAGACCGGATATCGGTCCACCCTAATTTCTCTAACTGAATTCTTTCACAAGCCCGACAGGGCTTTTTTATTAGGGAATTTCAAACACGCAGATATCCCGCACAGGACCACGCACTCCCCGGCAAGCTGAGTGCGTCAAAGGAACCAGCAGCGCTGAATGGTCCATGCCGACTCTCTATTTATGCCAATTAGAAGGACAAGGCGGCTTTGGCAAACTCTGGAAAGTACTCCGTCCAGCGGGTGGAGACTTTGCGCTTGGTATCCTCATCCATTTCAATCTCGTCGGGCCATTCCCGCGTAAAACCTTCACTGGGCCATTTCCGGGTGGCATCAATACCCACCTTGCTACCATAGGCCCATAGCGGAGTGGCATGATCCAGGATATCCATCGGCCCCTCGGCAAACATCATATCCCGTTTAGGATCCGTGTTATTAAAGACCTGGAACGCCACCTGCGACAGATTTTGCACATCCACATGGGAATCCACAATGATGACATATTTGCTGAACATCATCTGTCCAAAGCCCCAAACGCTGCTCATCACCTTTTTGGCATGCCCAGGATAGCGCTTGTCGATGCTTAGGATCACGCAGTTATGGAATACGCCTTCCCAAGGCAGGTTCATATCAATAATTTCCGGGATGAATAACTTCAACAGCGGCAGGAAAATGCGCTCCGTCGCCTTACCCATGTAGCAATCCTCTTGCGGAGGTTTCCCCACAATAGTGGTCTGGTAGATGGGGTTCTTCCGATGCGTCACCGCCGTAATGTGGAATACCGGAAAGTCATCCGCCAATGAATAAAAGCCGGTATGATCCCCAAACGGCCCTTCCCGGCGCAATTCATCCAGCAGGACATAGCCTTCCAGCACAATTTCCGCATTGGCCGGCACTTCCACATCAACCGTCTTGCATTTCACCATCTGGACCGGCTTGTTATGGAGAAAACCGGCAAAGATCATCTCATCAATGCCCGGCGGCAGTGGTGCGGTGGCGCTATAGGTAACGTGCGGCGAACAACCAAAAGCCGCAGCCACCTCAATTCGGTCTTTCCCCAGGCGGCGCGCGTTTTCATAGATGCGCCCCCCATCATGATGCTTGTGCCAATGCATGCCCGTGGTGCAATTATCATATTTTTGCAGGCGATACATGCCGGCATTCCGTTCGCCGGTCATCGGATCTTTGGTAAACACAACGGGAAAAGTCAAAAACGGACCTGCATCGCCGGGCCAACAAGTAATCACAGGTAATTTATCCAGCATGGGCTGGGAGGAATCCGTAATGACCACCTCTTGGCAAGGCGCATTCCCTTTGACCATGCGAGGCAAAAAGTTATTGAGATCCGCCAGTTTGGGCAGCATGGCCAATTTATCCCACAGGCTGCTTGGCATGTCCGGCTTGATAAAGAACCGGATGCGTTCCTGGATCTCTTCGTATGTTTCCGCTCCCAGGGCCAGCATCATGCGGTTGTGGGAACCCAGCGCATTGATAAGCAGCGGCATCTCGTAGCGTTGACCGTTTTCCCCGTGCACATTGGTAAACAGCAGGGCCTTGTTCCGGCCTTCCGGCAGTTTGCTGACGCGATCGGTAATTTCCGCGATTTCCAGGTGCGTGGAAACCGGTGCGGCCACTTCAACCAGTTCGCCTTCTTTTCTCAGCAAGTCCAGGTATTCGCGCAAATCGGCAAAAGCGGCCATGATAATACTCCTCAGCTTTCATGCAGATCCAAAAGATCCGGTGATAACACGGACAAAAATGCGCAACCATCCGCGTTTAATCCGTGAATGCGTCTGGGGAG
>DATNQC010000197.1:0-4489 GCA_036702885.1 Oculatellaceae cyanobacterium
CACCGCGCAGGGCATTGAATGGTCGGAAATTGAAGCGGAATTAGGAGGGCGTTCCAAATGATCCCAGTTTACGAAAAACAGGAAGCGCTCACGCAACTGCAGCGCATCATTGAATCCCCCCTGAACGAGAATAACCCGGAGCTCGAAAGCACGGTCCGGCAAATTATTGAAAAGGTCCGCACGCAAGGGGATCGCGCGATTCGTGAACTGGCAGCGCAGTTCGGCGATTCATTGCCTGACGCATTTGAAGTTCCCCAGGCAGAAGTTGAGGCGGCCCTGGCGCGGGTACCCAAGGAAACGCATGAGCTCTTGGCGCGCGCCGCAGAAAATATCCGCATCTTCGCTCAAGGTGTACTGGAAAATCTCCGCCCCGTCCATTTGGCTCGTGGCACTTTTCGCGTGGGACTGGATTGGACTCCCGTCAATCGCGTCGCCTGCTACGTTCCCGGCGGACGTTACCCCTTACCCTCCACCGCGCTTATGACTGCGGTGACGGCACAAGCCAGCGGGGTGCCGGAGCTTTGCATCGTAAGTCCATCGCCATCCGATATTATCATCGCCGCTGGCGTTCAGGCAGGCGTGACGCAGTTTTACAGAGTTGGCGGAGCTCAGGCCGTGGCGGCGATCGCCTTCGGAACAGAAAGCATCCGCGCGGCCGATATGCTGGTGGGACCGGGCAATGCCTATGTTACGGAAGCAAAACGCCAGTTGCAAGGCGTCATTGGCATTGATATGCTGGCCGGCCCTAGCGAGGTGCTACTGATTGCCGATGCCAAGGCCAATCCCACCTGGGTGGCTCTGGACATGTTGGCCCAAGCCGAACATGGTCCTGACTCGCGGGCTTACATGCTGACCAATGATGCCACATTCGCCCAGCGAGTTCAGGATGAATTGTCCCGCATCACAGCCCAGGAAACCGCCTTGCCTGAATACCTCCGCACCACCACCAGCTGGGGCGCCATTTTCTGCCTGGAGACCCTGGAGCAGTGCGCAAAATTCTCCAATTTACTCGCTCCTGAGCATCTCGAACTCCAAGTGGAAAACCCCGATACGCTCAAACCACACCTGAAGCACTACGGCGCACTGTTTATGGGGTATGGCACACCGGTGCCTTACGGAGACTATATGGCTGGCCCCAACCACACATTGCCCACCGGACGGACGGCGCGTTTTAGCGGCTGCTTGAACCCTTTAACATTTCTCCGGCCGCAAAGCTGGATTGCAGCTGGACTGCCTGCACAATCGCTGGCTTCCGACACTGCGCGGTTTGCAGAATTAGAAGGACTAACCGCACATGCCCTTTCCGCCCAAGCACGCTTTGCACCTTCCCTGACGGTATAGTGGCATAAGGATTTTCTATTCTGCTTCAACTTGGGCGGAAAATTCCAGGAACGCCCGAAGATCTTCCGCAAGCCGCTCCGGAAGCTGGTAATGGGGATTATGCCCGGCGTTCTCGTATATCTTAATCACCGCATGGGGAAGCGCCGCCCGTAATAACGTTTGGCTAGCCCTGTCAAATAAGGGATCCCGCCGCCCCCAGATAATCAAAGCCGGCCTGCGGACCGCTTTGAGCGTTTCGCTGAAATCCTCATCAAATACCCTCCGAATCCCCTGCCGCCATACCCGGATTGGAATCCTGAGCGCTTCCCGAACCAGATATTTCAGGAATGTTGGATTGAGCGGCGACGATTTTGGCTCTTCCGAAGCCAGCTTGGAAACGAGCGGGACAGGTTGAGTTGCCTCTTCAACCTGATGCGTCACCCGATTGCGCCAAACTTTTAACGCCGTGGCAATTAAAGCAACTGACTTAACCCGCTCGGGCCAATGAACCGCCAGATATTGGCACACAAACCCACCCAAGGAATGTCCCACCACATGAGCCTGCGCGATTTCCTTGCCATCCATAAACTCAATGACATCTTCCGCTAATGCCTGAATCGTGTACCCGTCCCGGGGTTTGTCAGAATCGCCATGGCCTCGAAAATCCAGACAGTAAAGCCGGTACTGCCCACTTAAATAAGGGACAACCAGAGACCACGCCCGACTGGAAGCCGTGATGCCATGAAGAAAGATCACAACTTCCCCCTCAGGCAGCCCTAGTTCAATGTATTTCAATAACAAGCCGTTTTTCAGCAATAATGTCTGCTTGGCGGCATTCCACCCCTCCTGCATCGGGTCATGAGGGGTGGGCTTAATAGCTACCAGCAACGTAGCAATGCCAACCCAAATTGCATGCAATTTGAGTTGCACGGCATAAAACCAGTTCAGCAGGAAAAGCCTCATGAAAGGTTAACCCAATTACCTCAATGGTAACGGAGCCAGCTATCCTGAAAAAACTAGGCAATTTACGGGTTCACACTCGTCCAGGTGGGGAATGCCTTGGCTGCGAGATTCCTCAAATGTTCGCCCCAGAATTTTCTTTAATCAGGCATTAAAAGTCGTTATTGTCCCTGTGGCGGGAGTTTTCGCATTGACTACAGGTTCCTGCTGAAAAACGTTCCAGGCAGATGCAGGACGTCCACTTCCAAATGGCAGAGGAGTTCTCGATTGCTGTTGATTGGCGCCAGTTAAAGCTTGCTGAAGCTTCTGCTTTTCGTAACGCTGCTTGGTTTGCCGAAAAGCGAGCCAGCAGACGCCAGAGCCGAAAATACCAGCGCTCACCAGGTAAGACCACGGGAAATTAATCTGATTGAACTTCTTCATGATGCCGTACTGGATTTCATCCGGCAGCCCGGTTTCTTTTAATTTCTTGAACAGCGCTTCACCACTTTCATCCACCACGTTGAAATCCATGAATGTATCGGGACTCATCGCCTTTTTCAGCGGGTTGCCGTGTGTAAAGGATATTCCTGTACCCGCCAGATGCTGCTGGATGGTTTTTCGTTGCGTGCCGGTTCCAACTTTCCCAAAGCGTTCTAACCCCCAAGCCAACAAATCGCTGGCCAATGCCTTTCCAAACAGCAACCCCGGCACCACAAACAGCAAACGTGTGGCGGTTTCTTTACGTTCCAGGTTATCCCGCGCGGCGTCAATATAGCTAATCACGCCAGAGCCAATCACCAGGCCCAGGATAGGACCCGACAGATCAAACGGCGCATTGCCCGGTCTTTTCCCAAAATCGAGATATTGAATCAGCTTTTTCGCGGTAGCAAACACGCGATCATTTTTCATAATGCTCTTGGGCGCCAAAACGGCACTGAGTAAGCCTGCCCCGGTGAGGACCGCTGTCTGCCAGATCCGGCGCTTGGCTTTTTCCACCGGATCTGTCTCTCCAGACTGGAGCTGGGTCCGCCCCGGTTCAAAACCGGCCACCGCCGTAAAGTTCTTGGTATGGAACTTCTTGGCTGTAATGACGTTTTTAACGTGCTGAATCAGATATTCAAACCCGGCAGCAATGGATACAGCTCCCAGAAAAACACCAGCCTTCGCTGCAATCAGATTTCTGGGCGCTTCCAACGCTTTGCGCCCTAAGCGGCTGCCAATTTCCTGGGGCGTATGTCCAAAGCGTTTGGCAAAAAACCGCTCCGCCAAAAGCGTTCCCGCGATCGGAATCGTGAGGTAGAACGCTAGGTCTTCTACAACCTCCAGGAAGATTTCCTCAAACAACTGTGTCTTGCTGCGCACAAAGGGCAGCTTGGGAACCAGTACGTTTCCAGTATCAATACCCACCTGCTGCAATGCCATTGGCGTAAACAAACGCCCCACACCCTGGAAGCGCGGCAACTGCTCCGCTTTTGGCGACTGGTTGTTGTTATTGGGCAACGGATGCTGCGTTGTGGAAAAAGAAATGGACATTCAACCTGTGGCTCTATCAGTTCTTGGGAGTGTAACCATTAAAAAACCGCCGACCCTTTAGTAGGAGGTCGGCGGTTTGCTTAAAAATTCTGGTTATTGGGAACCGAATTCTTACAGCAGGACGGCCTACCCCCTGGAGGGCAGATACACATCATCATCAAAGCTGTAAAGAATACGGTTTGCATGCGAAAGAAATAACTCACCATTATTGTGCGGAAGCTTACAACATCAAGCTACAAAGTCAACACTGATAATAAATCGGAACCCCACCAAAAATTGCCAGCAAATTTTTACCCGATTTTCTTGGCAATCTGAAGAAGCCTTGCCACCGTTTCCTCATAAGACGTATTTTCGTGAATATCCTGCCGCAGAAGCCCATCAATCTCCCCTTTCAGGGTAACGGCAATATCCAGTTTGGGATTACTGCCTGGTACATAGGCCCCAATATTGATCAAATCTTCGGATTTTTTGTAAGTCGCAAGCAAGTCCCGGATCTTGCCTGCGGCATCCCGGTGTTCCTTACTATTGATTTGGGTAAACAATCGGCTGACGGAAGCCAGTACGTCCACAGCGGGGAAATGATTCTGATGGGCCAGCTCCCGGCTCAACACAATGTGCCCATCCAGGAGCCCCCGCACCATATCTGCGACCGGCTCATTCATATCGTCACCTTCCACCAATACGGTATACAAAC
>DATNQC010000212.1:0-2827 GCA_036702885.1 Oculatellaceae cyanobacterium
GCTCTAATCAGAGTTTAGGGCTTCGCGAGGCTCGCCCTCTACCAAATACGTTCGCTTTGCCATGGTGTCGGCAACAAAGCACCTTGCCTGGCCAATACTCAAACAGCTAAAACTAGTCTAGAAACACGCCATGGCGACACAGCTTGGCAAGCAGGATCAATGGATTGCCATCGCGGAAATAGACCGTGTAGCGAGGCACTTTAAACGGGCAATCCGAAGGACGCCAGCGGGCGGTTTCAACGGTAAATGCATACCGATAAGGCGACTTTTCCAGATCTCCAATGACATCATCCGAATAATATCCCCAGGGATAAGCAAAGACCGGTAAAAAGTCATCACCAAAGTGTTCGCTTAAAAAGCGATAAGACTCCTGGAGTTCGTGCTGACGTTCCTCGGAGGTCAATCGGGTGAAGTCACTGTGCAACAAGCCGTGACTGCCCAGGGTCACCCAGGGAGATTGCGCCAGCGTCCGCATTTCCTCCAGTGTCATCAGTCGATCCCGCTCCGCTTCCGGTAGATGGCTTTGATCCCATTCATTGGTGCCGCCCAGGCGGCCGGGCAGCACAAACACCGTTGCAGGACATTGTTCTGCCTCCAAAATGGGCAAGGCCTGCTCCAGATTATTCACATAGCCATCGTCAAACGTTAGAGCCACCTGCCGCTTTACCGACTGCAAACGCGCAGGCTCATTCAGGACATCCCGCAAGGAAACAATTTCCAGCCCCAATAAACGCAATGTGCGGATAAAGCGCCGCAGCCCTTCGGGACTGATGCTGATGTGCTTCCGAGAAGGGTGTCGGATGGGCTTTTCCACATGGTGGAAATTGAAAATCAGCACGTTGGAACTCCTGAGGATAGTGGTGTACTGGAATCCGCTTTTACTTGAGGAGCGTGAGACTGTTTAAACGTTTGCATTCTTAAAAACCACCAGGGGGTTAAAAGCGGGTAAAGCCACCATTGCAATACTAAACGCGAAAGCATGAGAAAATTGACCCCGAAGCGAAGACTCCATTGCGTCAAACTTCCCTTGAGGCCGATAAACAGTCTTTGCCCGCCGGTATTTCTTTCGCTGAGCGCTTGTGCAACTTTCCGGGCAGAATCCAGATAGCCATACATCAAAAAGCGCATGGTCAAATTTTTAAGCTGCAGCCGAGCCAGCTGCTCCAACTCGGACGCGTCAAAAACATCTTGCAAAGCGTTCGTAATGGATAATTCGGCCTCCAGCGCCTGTTTGTAGTTACTCAGAATGCGGCGGCAGCGGCCGGACAGGCTTTGTTGATATAGCACTAGCCGTTTTCCAGTGGGAAAGGCTGGAAAAACCTTGGCCGCCCGCAAAAAGAAAACCCGATCCTCGTGATAGCAGGCCCCCTGAAAACCGCCTGCCGTGTTCTGGAGATGCTCAAACACCGCCCGATGAATCAGCGAGGTGCTGGGCAGAAATAAGCCTTCATCCGAGAGCGCCGCCTCGAAGATCTGGCCGGCATACGTTCGGATAGCGGGCAGATTGACCAACCGGAGCGCTTCATCCACTGCATAGTAAGCGCTATACACGATGCAAGGCTGCCCAGCCGACTGCGCCACCCGCAATTCTTCTTCCAGCTTGTTGGGCAGCCAAATGTCATCCGCATCAATAAATGCGATATAATCACCCTGAGCTTGACGGAAGCCTGCATTTCTGGCGGCGGCAACGCCCTGGTTTTGCTGACGCAGAATGCGCAACCGCTTATCCCGGATGCCTTCCAACTGCGTCACGGTGCCATCCGTCGAACCATCATCCACCACAATGAGTTCCAGCCGGGGGTACGTTTGCCTTAACACGGAAGTCACCGCTCGCAAAACAATATCTTCCCCCTGATAGACTGGCAGGATAACGGAAACTACCGGCCTCTGGCGATTATACACCCGCTCCAGGCGTTCCAGCATCCGCGGCAAATCATAGGCTTCCGCACGACGCATGAGCGCAGACCGCAAGTTTTCCGGTTCATTGTTTAGAAATGTTTTGACCTTTTGCACCAAGGCTTCAAAGTCGCCCAAAGGCGCCAGACAGCTTTCGGTATCGGGATGCCCCAGCAGTTCCGTTGCACCGCCATTGGCATAACTGAGACACGGCTTACCCACCCCCATCGCTTCCAGCAGCCCAAGACCAAAACCTTCTTTTAAGGAAGGATAAACCACCAGATCGGAAACAGCGAGCAAATCCGACACTTCTGGATAATAACCCAGCACCACAATTTGCTCGGAAGCCAGGGCTTGCAGCCGTGTCAGTCCCATCAAGGGGCCATCCCCGGCAATCAGGAAATAGGTGCCCCGAAACGCCGGATCTTCCAGTAATTGCCGCGCCAGCGCCACAAACTGGAGCGGGTTCTTGTTGGGGTCCAGTCGATTGATAAAACTGACCACGCGGGCATCTTGGGGCAGTCCCAGTTGTTCCCGAATGGCAACCGTGTCCGCCATCCGGATTTTCTGACGCCAGCGCTGGAGATCAATACCGTTTTGAATGACTTCCGCCGGGTGTGAGTCGGTAATATAGCCCTCTTCCAGCATCCGGCGACGCTCGGCTTCGCTGACGAATAATAATGCATCCATGCGTCGGGTCGTTTCCCGAAACAGAAAGCGAACGGCTTTTTTCCAAAGCCGCTTCAGCGGATGGGTCACACCATCCATCGAATACAGCGTGCTGTACCCGTGGACCGTATAAACCGTTGGATAGCCCAGCCAACGGAGCCAAAGGTTTTCCAGAAGACCAATATGCACATGAACCACATCCGGCCGAATTTGCTTCAGGATTCGCCGGAGCTGTCCCAGGGCGGCAAAGTCGAACATGCGC
>DATNQC010000218.1:0-4103 GCA_036702885.1 Oculatellaceae cyanobacterium
GTTTGGGTAAAATCTACGCTCTTCAGGAACAGGTTCAGCGCCTTGCTTTCAAACAGGCGTTCCGTGTTCACGCCGGCTTCGGAAATGGGCGCACCGAAGTCATACGAGGTATAGGTTTCAATGCTGCCGGTATAGTCCCAATTGGTGCCTCCAATAGCCTTGTAGTGGTTGAAAATCGTTAACCCCTGTCCCAGTAGGCTTTTGGTGGTAATGCCGATATGCTCCCGGCCCAGGGTTTCCTTAATCAGCTCATACCGGTAGCCTTTCCAGGTGCCGAACCAGCCAGCCTGAAGCTCTGCGGCCATAATGGGGCGATTTTGGCAGTAGGGACGCAGGTTTTGCTCAATATTATCCAGTACCTGAAAGATGGCCGGGATTTCCCTCCAATCCGTTTCAAACTGGGTCACGGAGTAATTGTCGAATGCATATAGATCGACAATATCTTCGTACAGCCCGGCGACATACAGGTCATTATGGAAGAGCGGAACCCGGACACCCAGTTCTCTTGCCAGTTTGTAGAGCGCCTGGATATAGTCAGGCTCGACATCTAGGGTGGCATATTCGTTTTCAATCTGCATCAAAATGACATTTGGGGCTTCGTTAATGATTGGAATGACCTGTCGGTACCATTCCTCCACGTAGCCCATGTATTCATCCGACCACTCAAACACGCCTTCCCGACGATTACGAAGCGGAAGATGCCGTTTTGCCAGCAGCCAGCCCGGAAAGCCGCCGCCGGAATATTCCGCATTGATGTATGGCCCCGGACGGGCAATGACGTATAAGCCAAGCTCCTGGGTGATTTGCAGGAGTTTCCGGATATCCCGAATGCCTGTAAAATCGTAGACGCCAGGCTCCGGACTGTGATAATCCCAGCAGAAGTAAAGATCAACCGCATTGTATCCGGCGGCTTTCAGCTTGTAGAGGCGATCCTGCCAAAGGCCCTGATCAGGCAGGCGGAAATAATGCATTGCCCCACTCCGGATAAATTCGCGACGCCCGTTAATCAACAAGGAATAGCGGTCGTAAGAGATTTGCATGCCTGTTTAAACCGCCTCAACTTAACCGCACACCCCTATAATAAGGGATGATATGATACGAAGACAAACGCCAAATGGAGAAAGTTGGGTGAAGAGTCCCGGTACGAGCGTTTGAATCGGGTGAAGGTTATATTCATGGTTTTCCGTCGTCAAATGGTTCAGCTTGGGGCAAGGCCACGTCGGTGGGCTTTGTTTCTCTCCGTGCTGGCGATTTTTACTCTAGCGGCCTGTTCGGCAGATTCCAATAAGGTTGCGCCGGCGGGGCAGGGGGTTTTTCGGTTGAACCTGGGTACGGAACCACCCACGCTGGACCCGGCTAAAATGGATGACCTGACCTCCATGTCCGTAATGACGGCCTTGTGTAAGGGCTTAACCCAGTTTGATGCCGAGATGCGACCCGCTCCGGCCATTGCGGAACGCTGGGAACGGAGTTCGGACGGCAAGCACTATGTGTTTCACCTGCGGCGGGATGCCCGATGGAGTGACGGAAAACCGGTGACCGCGCACGATTTCGTTTATGCCTGGAAACGGGTGTTATCGCCGGAGACGGCGGCGCCCTATGCGTTTTTTCTCTATGAATTGAAAAACGGTAAAGCATATTACGACGGCAAGATCAAAGATTTTGCCCAGGTCGGCGTTCACGCGCGCGATGCTTATACCCTGGTGGTGGAACTGGAACGCCCGACGCCCTTCTTTTTGGCGTTGGCGGCAACGCCGGTCATGCTGCCGGTTCGCGAAGATGTGATCCGGAAAGCGGGAGAAGGCTTTACGGAAGCGGGGCGCATGGTGAGCAACGGCGCTTACAAAATGGTGCAGTGGAAGCACGATGAAAAAATCCGCCTGGTGCCGAATCCTTACTTTTACGAGAAAGATCCCGGCAAGCGTCCGCAACTTCGAGCGATTGACATGTATATGATCAACGACGCCAACACCAGCGTGGTGATGTACGAAAACAACGAGTTGGACTTTATTGAAACCACCACCAGTATTCCGGCGTTTGATGTGCGGCGTCTGCGGAAGTTTTCCGATGCGCATGTGGGAGCGTTGTATCGGATCAATTATTTCGGCTTCAACGTTAACAAGCCGCCATTCAATAACCCCAAAGTGCGCCAGGCCTTTGCCTATGCGCTGGATCGCAGCTATTATCCCCAATTGCTTCAAAGTGGGCAAAAGCCCATTGCGTCATTTATTGCACCCGGCTTGCTGGGCTATAACCCGGAGGTGGGACTTAAATACGATCCGGAAAAAGCGCGAAAGCTACTGGCGGAAGCTGGATACCCAAATGGAAAGGGCTTTCCAACTGTCCGCTTGGCTTACCAAACCCTGTACGATTTGCAGAAGGAAGCGGAAATTGCTCAATACCTCTGGAAAAAGAACCTCAATGTGGATGTCCGTCTGGACAATATGGAATGGAAAGTCCTGCTGAGCAAGCTGCACGAAGACCCGCCAGCAATCTTCCGGTTGGGTTGGTTTGTGGATTATCCGGATCCGGACAGTTTTATGAACGTGTTCTTATCAGATAGCGGCAACAATTACACGGGCTGGAAAAATAAAACATATGATCGCTTGTTGGCCCAGGCCGTCACCACGCTGGACCCCAACCGACGGAAAGCCTTGTATGATCAGGCACAAAAGCTATTGTTAGAGCAGGCAACGGCGATTGTTCCCATTTATTCGGCGGAAAAGACCTACTTAATCAAGCCCTATGTGCAAGGCTTGGTGATTAATGCCCTGAACCTGCCCAATTACGATCAGTTGCGCCTGAATTAATCATCTGGCTCAGTCGTGGTTGATGTATCCGAGCAGTTGCTTTTGCCGTCCTCTTCACACCAGCGCTTGGCAATGGATGCCAGTTCCCTCAGCGCTGTCACCAGTTCCTTGCCGCGTTCGGAAAGTCCATAAGTCACCTGTGGAGGAATGGTTGGCACATGTTCCCGGTAGATAATGCCGGATTCTTCCAAAAGCCGAAGCCGCTCCGTGAGGACTTTGGAGGAGACGCCAACCACGCTGCGTTTGAGTTCTCCAAAGCGTTGCGGGCCGTTTTGACAGAGCGTCCACAGGATATAGCAGGTCCACTGCCCCATCAGCAGGCGAAGCAGGGAGTCCATGGCGCAACCCATGGGACTGGGTGGTAATTTGGGTTTTGGGGATTCTTTCGTCTTGGAAGGCATAGTTAGTTACTTAAAAGTACCTACTTTTATTTTGTAACCACAAAAATTATACTGCAAGCAGTTACTTCTAGTAACCATATTACCTGAAGTAACCTGAAAGAAAATCACTTCAATACATATAGTTCGCATGAGGCTGGAAGAATGGCAATTACAGCGTCCCCACGACTTAAGGAGCTTGCATTGGATTTAACATCCGCCTTTCCACGGAGTCCTCATGAGAGCTTGGCTGGGTATGTTGTTGCCGCCCGCGCTTTAGATAAGTGTCGTGCTTTCCTAAATGGGACTTTAGGCGAGTATAACTACAACTGTCCATTGGATAAGCAATTTTTTGAATTTGCGGAAATCAACCCGGATGATTTTACCGGGTTTGTGGCCACTGGTGCGACTGATGAGGAGGTTGTCGCGTGGATTCAGTCGCATGCTAAAGCACGTGAACGTGTCGAGAGTGTCCTTTGGAATAACCGGATGCGTTCAAGGACGCCAGCAGATTTACCACCAGAAATTCAGGTAATGTGGGAGGAAGAGATGCCTGGACATCTCTTTGCCGGGAAACGTCCACTGTACCGGACTTTTGATTTGCTTGATCTGGAAGAAGAACGAATTCCGGTAAGCGCATCGGATGTTTATGGCTTATCGCAGCCGTCTGATGCGAAAGCAAAGGACTTGACCCGTGAATTTCCGCGCAGCCCCCGGGTGATGCTGGCAGGGTATGTCATTGCCGCTCGTGCTTTGGACAAGTGCCGTGCTCTTTTAAATGGTACGGTGGGGCCCTATATCTTTAATGGCGGGATGGATAAACAGTTTTTTGAGTTTACCGGTATTGATGCGGACGCGTTCAGGGCGTTTGTCTCAACAGGCGCTGATGATGTGGCTGTTGCGGACTGGATTGTTC
>DATNQC010000224.1:0-4934 GCA_036702885.1 Oculatellaceae cyanobacterium
GCATGACATTGACGGTCGTGCCATAGAAGTGACTTCCGTTCGGAGGCAACCCGAAATCCTGACGGAGATCTTCGCTCCGGTAGCTTTGATGGCGGAACGCATCCCGCATGGATCTTGTAGTTTGATTGAGAAATTCCCCAAAGCTTTGTCCGGAATCAACTTTCAATCTCAGCGGAAGGATATTCGACATCATGCCGGGAATATTGCGCATTTGAGCGCCAATCCGTGCGGATACCGGCATGCCGACAACAATATCTTCCTCGCCTGTGAATCGATGCAGATAAAGTGCGGCGGCAGCCGTTATGATTTGAGGCAAACTTGCGCCATGAGCCGCACCTAGGCTGCGTAATGCCTCTGCCGTCGAATAGGCTAAATAATCTGTCTTGCGAATAGGCTGGGGGCATGGAATCGGGTCCGGTTGCTTGCCCGACAGCGTTACCGGCTCTGGCCTGTCTTTCAACTGGGCTAACCAATAATTCCGGTCTCGCTCATACCTTGCCGAGTTACGGTAATGCTCTTCATTCTCCAATACATCGAGCCATGAACCGAAAACTTTGGTCTCTAGCGGATTAGCGCCGATCATGGAGGAATATAGATCCGTGACTTTCCCGGCAAAAAGCGGGCCACTAAATCCGTCTGAGATAATGTGATGCGTGCGTTGGTAATAAATAAAGAAATCGGAACGTATTTTTAAAAGCGCAAACGTAGACATTGGACCATGGAGGATATCGTAGGCTTGTGCCATGTCATCACGCATCCAGCCTTTCGCGGCGGCGTGGGGATCTGTTTCAGCACTAAAATCAAAATAGTGCACGACTCCATTTTTATCCTTAGAAAGGTATTGCCTCGGTCCTTCGTCAGTTGCAATAAAATGAAGGTGTAGGGTGTCGCTTTGATCCACAGCACGGCTTACCGCCAATCTGAACAGGTCTGGATCGATAGCGCCTGAAATTTCGATGTATTCACCAATGTTATAGGCAGGGTTTTCAGGTTCCAACATCTGAGCAAACCAGATAGAGGCTTGCGCGTTAGTCAATGGATAATGTAAGGACATAATTTTTTCCAATCCTTGTAGATTGAGTTGAAATAACGTCCCAAGAAGTCAGCCATAACTTGATTAGCCAATCCCGGACAACCGTTTTTTAATATGTTTCACGCCTCACTTTAAATTTACCGAATGTTCAAGCGAGTAAGGTATTGAACCTTAGATTCTAACTTCCATTATTAAACTGAAGAGTTTTATCTAACGCATATAATGAGCGGCAAATAAATAAAACTAGCAGGCAGGATGAGTTGAGGTCATAATTGGATTCATCTTGAACCAAGTCTTTCGCTGTTTTAGATGGTCGCGATTATTTATCCTTTTCACAGCTGGACTTATATACGTACCATTACTTATCATTACTTTTATCTAACATATAGAATAAGTGATCAATAAATAAACCAGTCGATAAGCTGAGTTGGCGCCATAGTTAATTATTCATCTTGAACCAAGTCTTTCACTGCTTTAGATGGTAGCTATTATTTACCTTTTATAACTAGAGTTATATTCGTACCATTACTTATTTATTAAGAAATTGAGCGAAATATATTAAAGGCGAGCACTGGCCGAAGTATATTCGTAATATAGTCGACAGGCGCACCGACAGATCCACAAGGAAATGGCAGAGCGGATTCTCGATGACGCACTTGCCAGTCAATAATTGGCGTCCCTTTGTATCCGCCCGAGTTTGCATAACCATTTCTGGAGCAAGCAACAGGAGCTAGACCAGCGAAAGCTTGAAAAGCGGATCGGCTGATTGAAATCAAAATGCAGCGGCTTTTTACCACACGTTAATTGGCTGCCGTTCTCAACCAGCAGCCAAAGAATGATGGTCACCTATTTTTTCGCTGCGCCATCTGGAGTGGCGCTCTGAGTGGGCATGGCCGTGCGCGATGCATACTTGATGGCACTGCTGATCGTGCTACGGCTGCAGCCAAGGGTCCTTTGCACGATGTTCCAGGAATTACCGCTGGCCAGTAGCCGGTTGATGGCATGGTAACGTTCCTGGTCGATTTTACGGCCACGGTATTTGCCGGCGGCTTGGGCTTTTTTAATGCCCTGTTTTTGCCGTTCCCGGCGCTGTTCATAGTCCCGCCGGGCAATGGCGGCCAGCATGTCCAGCAGCATGTCGTTGATGGCGCCGAACATCCGGGCATCGAACTCGTTGAGTGTCGGGGACAGATGCTGCCACGTGGTGGGTACGTTCACCGCCACGATACGAACCTCGCGCTCACGGATAATGCTTTTTAATCGTTCCCATTCGGCGCTGGCCAAGCGCGAAAGCCGGTCTATATCCTCTACCAGCAGCACATCACCGGGACGGCTATCTTCCAATAGCCGGAATAATTCCGGACGCTTTAAGTGAGCGCCGGACTCGTTTTCGGCATAGTAATTACAAATCACCACGCCGTGTTCGTGTGCAAAACGGTCCAGGGAAGCGCGTGCCCGCTGGGCGTCCTGTTCATGGGTGGAGGCTCGAAGATAAGCGCGGATAAAATGGGTCATAGGTACTGTTAGGGTTATTTAGCCGAACCGGTCTGGTTAGGGTTGAGCTTTGGCTTAATAGAGTACCGTTTTTCGCCGGTTCGATAAAGGGTTACCTTATTCGAACTGTAACAGGATGCGGCTTGCGATAAACTAAGTCAAATGAACTAAGTTAAATCAGGAGGGCATGATGCGGACCTACAACATTCACGATGCTAAAACTCAGCTATCACGACTGGTGGAGCAAGCCGCCAAGGGCGAGCCGTTTATCATCGCCAAGGCCGGCAAGCCGATGGTCAAGGTGATCGCGCTCCAGGCGCCGGAGCCTGCTCAGATCAAGCGCTTCGGTTTTATGGCGGGACACATCCAGGTACCGGATGATTTCGACCGGATGGGCGAAGCGAACATCGTGCAGCTATTTGAAGATGGTAAATGAAGCTGCTGCTGGATACCTATCTGCTGCTGTGGGCGGCAGAAGGTTTTGACTCTCTGCCGCCGGCTGCCCAGCCGCTAATGAGCGACCCTGAAAATGAACTGTTCTTCAGCGTCGCCAGTCTGTGGGAAGTCGTAATCAAATGCGGCTTAGGCCGCGAAGATTTCCAGGTCGATCCGCACCTGCTGCGGCGTGGCCTGCTGGACAACGGCTACAGCGAACTGCCGATCCTCAGTGAGCATGCGGTAGCCGTCGGCGTCTTGCCGCCGATTCATAAAGATCCCTTTGACCGCCTGCTGGTCGCCCAGGCCACGGTCGAGGGCATCACGCTGCTGACGGCCGATGCACGCGCGGCCGAATACTCAGGTCCGGTGCAACTGGTTTGATCCATGGCTACCCAAAACAAGCGGATGACCGGACTATCGGAAACTGAGCAGTACGACCTGCCAGACTTCGATGACGCCCAGAGGTCGCCATACCTGGCGCCGAGCTGATGCTAACGGCCAGCCGCACTGGACACCATGCCCGGGTCTATTGCGTCTTGCAGATCGGTTACTTCGAAGCCAGACAGGCATTTTCCGTTTCGACTGGAGCGATGCCGAGAATGATTGTGCCTTTGCACTGAGCCGTTATTTCATCGGCCGATGCGTTTGCACGGAAGCCGGTCCATGAGCTTTACACCCGGCGCAGGCAAATCGCCGACTCAGGGCTTGCGCGGTTTGCCTGTTCAGCCGTCGAAACAAGCGGTTCTAAAACCTGTGGGAGGCGACTGAAGCCGCTCATACAGGCTTCTGATCTCTTAGTAACGGGATTTCAGGCGTTTCTGTTTACTCTCTGGTCAGAAAGATTTTTGAGTATGTCTTTTAAAGAAACAAGATTCAGCGTTATTCTGAACAATACGTCATTGTTTTGTAATAGACCATAACAATTATATGTCCTTAGCATGATATTGGTCTGGTTCAGTGTATTGTTTCTTGATTCCGGGAGCTGATCCACCAGAATATGTAGCCTTTCATTATTTCTAATTGCGCTTAAATAGTGTCGATCCACTGAAATTTCATGGGAGGTATAAACCATAGGATTGAGTTTAAAGTCATGATTTTCCAATTGTGCTTTTTCCAATAGAGCGCCGGAGCTAAGGCTGCAAGGAAATATCTCCGGGTACTGCGCAATCTGCCGTAACTCATCAAAATAATCGGATTGCTCGGCGAAAGACCCGGATAGAAAGTTTTTAACCGATCCATCATTCAGATATTTCCGTTTAAGAAAATAATTCGTGCCAGGAACGATGGTGCAATCCGGAATTTCACTAAGGTCGGGCAGGTTATCAAGTGGGGTGTCGGCTAGAAATAGTGGCACTTGCGTTTCTTTTTTAAAGCCCAGCAGCACCGTTTTGCCGCCCGATTTCATAGCAATGCGATTGCCGAGCGTCAGGCTGGGAATCGTGTTGATCAGTGTTTTTTTAATATCCAGATAGACTGGCATTCGAGGGCGAACGGCGTTAACAAAAGTGATCTGATAGTTGCTGAAACGCAGCTTGTTCTCGGTAATCACTTTGTTTTCATGATGTGCTTCCCGATAGAGGCGCATTTGATATTCGATGAGGGTATTAAGTTGAAAACCCAACACGATAGGGCCTTTGAACGGGTTATGCACAATTTGTAGCCATTTATGTTTATCATGAAACAAATTGAAGTCATCAGAAGCGTTACGCGCTACTTCGATATGCAGCTGATCGAAAATAAATGGTTGATTATTCATTATCTTTTAACGCTGTTTTAAAGTCTCTCGTTTGCTCGTGAAGCTGTTGCAGCGCCTTCCGCACTATCCCTTTCGTATCGGAACGACATCCTGCGTCCCTTACCAAAGCCTGAATCAACTTTATGCCGAACACCGATTCAGCGCTAGGCATCCCCAACTTTCGTGGGGCAGAAATCAGGGCCTCGGTCTTGATGCCGAGGGAGTACGTTTCGG
>DATNQC010000233.1:0-6032 GCA_036702885.1 Oculatellaceae cyanobacterium
CATCCCATTTGGGCAAGCCAACGAGCGATACCAGGGCCACGCTACCCGCAATCAACATCAAGCCTACCAAAGTCGTCTCACTGCGCTTCATAGCATCAGGCTCCCCCGTTCCCGGCGCTTCCCACTTCCGTCGTTGAATCCAGAATGGAAGGATCAAGGTTCACGCGGCCAGAAAGCGAAAAATCAAATACCAGCGTACCGCCCAAACGCCCTTCCTTGATGGATTTAATGACAATATCCCGTGCATAAACAGGTTCATCAAAGCTGCGGGCAAAATTGATGACCGACTGGTGACTGAGCGCCTTCCCATCCAATTGCAGCGCATTATCGACGGTCAAGGAACGAATCCAGATTTTTTCCGGCGTTTTGTTCCGCAAGTCATCGGTCAAAGCCACATAGATCCGATTCCGGATTTTGGACTGCTGGATCATATCCAGCAACGCGCGATCCAGCTCGGCTTTTTTCTTCAGTTCCTGTTGCCGGGCTTCCAGCGCACTGACTTCCATTTTGATATTGTCCCGCTTGGCTTCCAGTTCAGGAATTTGCTGCTGCACCATCATGGCCGCCACGAAAAGCCCGCCCGTCACCAGCCCGCTCACCACCAAAGAACCAAGCCCTAACGGAATCAGAGAACCGCCATTGCTACCGGAAACTTCTTCCGCAAGTTGCTGCGGCGCCGCACTGCTGGATTGCGAGCTAGCACCACCG
Organism: Oculatellaceae cyanobacterium; assembly: GCA_036702885.1. Classification (GTDB taxonomy): domain Bacteria; phylum Cyanobacteriota; class Vampirovibrionia; order Vampirovibrionales; family Vampirovibrionaceae; genus DATNQC01. The sequence continues at coordinate 709 of DATNQC010000233.1, forward strand.
CCACCAGAGTGGGTGAGCCCCGCCAAAATGTCAAACTGGAAGGGAAACTCCACCATCGAGGAAAGCGCAGCCCCAACGGTTGAAAGCTGTAAGGGCTGACTCAACGTTAATCCCTGCCCTAGCGGGGCAGGGTAAATGGGGTATCCCAGTTTTTCGCTCAAAACTTGCTGCATGGCTGGCGGCAAGTCATGAGAGAGCCAAACAGTCGGTTGCACCGCCTTGGTGGTTCTTCGAATCTCTTCCAGCAAGTCCTCAACCGCCATTGAATCCGGGGTTGCCATTGCAAAATCCTGGGTTTCCATGGCCGTTTCCCGAAGCTCAACGAGCTGATCGCACTGCCAAATGGATAAACGGACCCTGGTGGCCTCCACCAGAATCAAGCCCCAATAGGCATCCGTTCCAATTTGCTGCACCAGCCCATCCAGAACCCCCGTTCCCGCCATGGCCCTCAGAACAGTCAAGGGCTCCAGAGAAATGGAAGCTGTTTTGACCTTGAGTCCTTTCAGAATTTTCAGGTATTGCGTCAGCGTATCGCTGCGAACCGCACCAAAGACGACCTGCTGGCGGTTGGGCGGCTGATTCGGGTGTGGCACTGGGCAAAAATCAACGACGGCTTCAGCGTTATCAAAGGTTTTGTAGCGCTCCGCTTCGCTGGAAAGGGAAACATACAAGCCCGCAGGCTCCATTTTGGGCATTTCCACCAGACGCAGCAACGTACCCGGGAGAGACAGATGAACCAGATTCGGGCGCGGCCTGACACTCCGGAGCAGTTGCCCCAGCAGATCTTTCAGTAAGTCCGGATCATAAATGCTGTCACCATCGCGATCGAAAACGCCGGGGGGAATTGGAATACTGGCGGCGCTTTCGATCGCCATGGTTTTGGGCGAGAAAATGGCCAGCTCAGCAGCATGCCGCGTAATTGAAAGACCGGCATAGGCTGGTTTGGACTTCTTTGTTGGGGCTGTCATGTGAAAGGTGTGCTAGCTCTCTCCGTGCAGTTTTTACTATAGCACACCTTGCATTTCCCGGTGGGTCGGGATCATCTGATTGTATGACAGGCCCCGAACGTCCACCTGAGGAGTTTTGTGTTGTTTTGCACTTTAGCGTTCACTGAGGAAGCCGATTACCCCGTATGCCGCGCTTTTCTGGAGATGCTTCGGCGCTTTCCTCAATAAATTGAAACACTCCGAAATCAGCGGGTCTTCCATGTCGATTCCCGGCTGTTCCTTGTTACTGATGAACATATAATCCGAACGTTCATTGAAAAACCACTCCATGGGCTTTTGGTAGAGCTTGGACAACATGAACAACTCAATTGCATCCAGCTTCCGGTTGCCGTTCTCAAATGAGGAAACGGCTGAGGTCGGCACTTGCAGATACCGGGCCACCACCTCTTGCTTTAGTTTCGCTTCCAGGCGCGCTTGCTTGAGCCGAAAATGAAATTGCTTGCGATCACTTATCATAAAGAAACGCACTGCCTCCGATGTTGCATGCTGTATCGGATTCCTGCGAAAAAACTTTGATCTGAATGGAATGAAATTCCCATGAGCCACTCCCCGGCCACAGAACCTTCCAAAGCCTTATTGCGGAAAGCCGCGTTTGAACGGCGTGCCAGGCTGCCCATGCCGGCGCTCAGCGAAAGAATCCGCCAACGTCTCCTGGACTGGCCCAGCTTTCGACAGGCCGGAACGATTATTCTCTACTGCTCAATCCGGAATGAAGTGGATCTGTTGCCTTTAACGCATGCCTTTTCCGGACCTTCGTGGTATCTCCCAAAAGTTGAATCCGTATCCGTCATCCGGTTTTATCGCTATACCCCTGGGGACCCATTGCTTCCCGGCGCTTACGGCATCCCTGAGCCGGAAGCATCCGAGCCTTTAAGCCTCAACCAAACGAAAACGCCACTCTTGATTCTGGTTCCCGGCCTGCTGTTTGATCGACGCGGCAATCGGCTTGGATACGGTAAAGGGTATTACGATCGCTTTTTGCGTTCCTTGCTGGATGATGGGGTTGCCTATACAGCCATCAGCGCCAGTCCTGACGCCTTGCTGGTGGATCTTTTACCCGCCGAACCGCATGATGTCGCCGTGGATGTCATCGTAACAGAATCCACCCTACTGTTTACCAAGCCGCATTAGGCACTCCAAGCGTCTTTCTGTTCAAAGGCTTTTCCCATGACGTTCGTCTTGCCGAAGCAACTGAACAGAAAACGCATTCAAAGACCGCTTGACCTCTTCAGATGCTTCCCGTATAAGTAAGTAGTCCGGGCGCTTAGCTCAGTTGGTAGAGCGTCTCCCTTACAAGGAGAGGGTCGGGGGTTCGAGTCCCTCAGCGCCCATATTTTCGAGGGGCAAAGTCGTCAATTTCTCATGACAGCATGTTTGTCCATGGCTTTGAGTCAGTCTCAGGATGTTTTCGGGGGCGTTATCGGATGACGGCTGAAAAATTCCTCAATATCCGATAAAGTCACGATGCCCACCAGCGTATTGCCCCGGCAGACGGGCAACGCCTTCAACCCGGCATCCTGAATCAGCCGGACAGCATCCTCCAGATTGGAAGAATCGGCAACGCACGCAGGCGTGTAGGTCATTCGCTCCGAGACCTTAATGTGCTGTTGAATATCCTCACCAATTCCTTCCAGATCGCTCAATGACAACACCCCCTGAACATCACTCCCCTGCATCACAACCAGATACTTCACGTCTCTTTGTGCAAACACCTGCCGAGCATCTGCCAGGGTTATCAAGGGGGATATACTAAGCACCTCGCCTTTCATCACATCACGAACAAGCATTGCTCACCTCTGACTCCATCTGTCAAATTCAGCTTCTCAGAGCGTGAGCATAAAGACCATTAGCTACTCAGGCAGTCGATTTCGTGTGTGAAAATAGACGCGGAAAGAGCCGACCTGACCAATCGAGATCTTAATAAAAAGCGCCCGCAAAAAAATGAGGCGGCTTTTTCAAGCCGCCCATCACTCCTATCTACTTCCTCCTCTATCAGATCGTTCCATCCACCCCTATGTTTTATCCATCTCCATCCCTGTGTCAGTCTGTTTATGCGGCCTCACAATTCGTTTGCTCGGCTAGTTCCAAGGCTTCATAGGCATTCAGCATACCGGCCCCTTCCGCAATGTCTGGCGCTTTGGTATCGTATGCCGTTTCTTGCAAAATCTGTCTGATTTCCGCAGGCGTCAGATCCGGGTTGATCTGCAACATCCGCGTCACCAGCGCCGAAACAATTGGCGTAGCGAATGACGTGCCTTCCACGGGACCAGAACTCGTTTTCACATCCACGCCTTTTGCTGCGATTGTCGGCGTGAACACATAATTGCCATGCGAAGAGAACTCAGGGATTGTATCATCCCGCAAATCCTGTGTTCCATGCATATCTGCTGCTGCAACGGAAATGACATCGTGGCTGAGCGCAAGGAAATTCGTATCGGCGCCCACTTTGGCGCTTGGGAAGAACTTTCGGTACTCTCCATCATTCGCCACGGCCACAATGATGTTGACATTGCGTTCCTCTGCCGCTCTGGCCGCCGCATCCTGATAAATGCCTAAAGCCTGCTTATATGCTGAATTACCGGCCCCGAAGCGCTCATCCACATAGCTCACAATCTGTTTTTCCACTTTTGGTGGAATCACGGGCTTTTCAGGATTCGACAAATCAACACCCTGCAAATCAGCCGGCGTAAGCCCCACATACTGAGCCAGTTGCGGCTGCTCTTGCAGCAATGTGATCACATCCATGTAGGTTGAAATCCGCGTCCAACCCAGGGAAGCGTTCACGACACCCGTCTCGGTCGCATTGATTTCCTTGGCCATTTGCGCCAATACATAACTTCCCTTGTAATCAATATACTGATCCAGATCGGCTTTGCTTTGGAATTGCTCTGGATACGGAACTTCACCTGGCGCCATCGTTTCATCCTGATCCAGAATGCTGATATCAACATTGGCGGCATCATTGTTGAGCGCTTTGGTATAAATTTCAGCGACTTGCGCGCCGTGTTGATCCAGCCCTTTATTTTCACCCACTTCAATCAGCCGGACTGGCACCCCACATGGATTCTGGGGAACTTGCACGCCGAAGTTATCATTCCCATTCATTGGAAAACAATCGGTGATTTGCGGTGGCATTTGCCCACATGGGCCGAAGGGCGGAAAACCAACACCAAGCCCGCCACCAAACATTGGCATTAATTGCTCCATGAAGGCTGGCGAATTGCCGGGCATCCCACAGGAGGACGGAAATCCAGGCAAGTTGCTTGAAAAGACGTCCGCATCACCGAGAACATTTGAAAAACCGCAGTCCGTAAACGTCGGCATCATGGGTTGGGCAGCCGCAGCTGTTCCTTGCCACTGAGGGATGGCATAATTATGATGAATATTGACAGAAGGACCTGTCATACGACGTCAACCTCCAATCCCATCCAATAAAACCTCTACAGAAATAAAAACATTTTTATGGATGGAATTGCCTGTTACTTGAAAAGATTGCCACATCACCGGCTTGAGGCAGAAATTGATGGAAAACAGCAAAAAAGGCTACTTTACGTATATGCTGCACTGCTCGGACGGCAGCCTCTACACCGGCTGGACCACGGATGTGGAAAAACGCCTGAACATCCATAACGCAGGCAAGGGCGCACGTTACACCAAAAGCAGACGGCCGGTATCGCTCGCCGCATACTGGTCATTCAATACACGCGAAGAAGCAATGCGCTTTGAAGCCCAACTGAAAAAACTACCTCGTCCCCAAAAGTTATCTTTGCTTGCTTCGGGAGAATCCTCTCCACTGTCCCAGGATGGTTCTTTGCCTTAAGCCAGCGCGCGAGCGTGGACTTTGACGTTCTGCATCGACAGAGCGATGCGATTGTAGTACTCCATAATCCGCAAGGATGCATCAATAGCTTCTTTGCAATCTTGACGGAGATGAGCTTGAGCGGGAGATTCTTTCAACACTTGCGCGTATTGGAGTCCCAAACGACGCTCAAGTTCCTTCGTGGACATTTTCTTCTTGTTGTTTAACATCCCCAGCTATTCCCTAATCCCTTTCCCACACAGGCATTAACGGCTGCTTATCTTTTTTTGTGTTATTTTGTAAAGAAACATTAAACCACGCATTCACCCGCTCGCATCTCGCAAAGAATCGGTCTTTCAGCCATAATAGGCCCATGACTCCCAAAACAATCAAAATCATTGGCGCACGGGTCAACAACCTCAAAAATATTTCCTGTGAATTGCCTCATGAGCGCATCACCGTCATCACCGGCCCCTCAGGTTCCGGAAAATCGTCGCTGGCGTTTGACACCTTATACG
>DATNQC010000240.1:0-3929 GCA_036702885.1 Oculatellaceae cyanobacterium
AAGTGGCCTTTTATCGAACGCAATCCTCAAACCAGAATTTAAGAAATCGAACAGACTCTCTTCACGCGGAAGCCATCCAGCACTTTTTAACAGCCATCCGCTACCAGCCGGGCTACGTGGAAGCCCACGTCAACCTGGCCAAGGTGTATATGGCGCAAGGGCGGGACTTCCTGGCTAACGAAGCCATCAACAAGGCATTGTCGCTGTCTCCCAATAACGCCGGTGCGCTTGCGGCGCAGGGGCAATGGTATCTATCCCAGAGCCGTTATCAGGAAGCCCTGCGCGTACTTCAAAAGGCAAGCCAGAAACGCCCCTCGGATGCCGGGATTAAGTCACTGCTTGCCAAAGCCTACATCGGTTGCGGGGATCTGGATACCGCTCACAAAGTGCTTCAAACAGCGCTCGCCAAAGAGCCTTCGGTGGCTCAAGCGTTTTTCCAGGCCGGGCGCTTGTATGAGCAGCAAGGCAACGATGCCGCCGCGGAAGAAGCCTATCGGAAGGCTATCGCAATCAAGCCGGAATGGCCCGAAGCACGCATCGGTCTTGTGGATTTTTACGAAAAACACGGCGATTTTCGGGCCGCTGCCAGCCAGTTGAAAAGTCTGGTGGATAGTGGTGTTGCAGAATGGCCAATTATCAACCGTATTGGCAAGCTATCCGTTAAAAGCGGACAACCGGATGTGGCGGTTCACTACTATCGGAAATGGCTGGACGCCCATCCGGAAGACATTGAGGCCCAGGAAGGGCTATCTTACGCCAAGCGGGAGCTGGCGCGACAAAAGTTCCGGAACGATGACCTGATCAGTCAAGGCGAGGCCAAACGTTACGCTGAACAGGCATTGCAATATAATCCGGAAAACTACGAGGCTCGATTGATCGCAGCCAAATTGGATCGGGAGATTGGCGTGACTCCACCCAAAAAAGAGCCTGGCATGGTGGATGTTGCGTTGGCCCAGACGGATTACCGCTCCTATCAATCGTTTGAGCGGGGGGAATTGCTGCTGGAGCGATATCAATTCGCCCAGGCAGACTATGCCTTCCGCCAAGCCAGACTCTCTGATGTCAGCCCAAGAGGACAGATGGTGCTGGGCGAGTTGCTGCTCACCAAGGGGCTTCCACAACTGGCCGAAGAAAGTTTTTCTCAGGTCTTGGCCATGTTGCCAGGCAATGCCTCCGCACAATTGGGACTTGCCAAGGCGCGGGAAGCCCGTGAAAAATCGGATGAACTGGTTTTGGTCGCCAAGAAAAACAAGCCCGAACAAGCGGTTCGTCAGGCGCGAGAAGCGTTAAAACTGAATGTTAAAAACGCAGAAGCATATCGGATTCTGGCGCGGGCGGCAGAAGCAAGCCAACGTTACGGAGAGGCTGCCGATTACTATTATGCCTGCCGGGAACTCACGCAAGATCCGGCTGAGGCGAGAGAACTGACGCGTAAAATCGAGCAGTTGAAACGAAAAATCGCAAAATCCTAAGGGGTATCGAAATTTAACCTCTTGAGGTGCATTTTCTGCGTCAATGCGCTGCTCTGCTTCGTCATTTATCACTCATAAACGCCTCGCCTGCTTTGTTTTTCCTTGAAATCCTCAGAAAGCTTAATGTGGAATTCTCCCTAGTCCTCAATACATCAGGTTGATCTTTTTATAGAACTTATTGAAAATTATTCTCAATAAGTTTATACTGTAGAGAGATTCAGGATGCTGAGGGTTCCGAACGGGCAAAACGCCCATTTATTTTGGTATGCAAAGAAAACGCAAGTGAGTTTCATGGGCAAACAGCGACAGGAAAGCTACTTAAAAACCTTTCAAGCCCTTGGGCCAGAGGCACGAAAAGCCTTAATGGATATCTACGATCAGGCCCATAAAGGCGAAAAGGAAATGGGACGGCATGTTCCAATGGCTATGGTGGCTTCCGTTAGGTACCCGGAGCTGTTTCGGTTTACATTGTCCAACATTGTGCTTCGCCTACTGCTGAAACGCTTCCAGTTGGAGGGCGATTGGCGAAAGATGCTTCAGATGCAAGAAGTGCTGGATGATTTTCATGTTGCCCTGGATCAATTTGCTGAAATCTGTCGGAAGGAAAGCCTCCCGCAACTAGCCCTGTTAAACGGTGGGCGCGCGGACGTTGGAGAGCTTCGGCAATTCAAGGGGAGAGCAGGCGGCCCCATTGCCCGGGTCAAGCAAAGCTGGCGACGCTGAATTCAAACAAGGGAATGCTCGCGTTTCCAATGCTTTTTGAAAACAGGCTGGTTTGGGCTATAATGTCCGTAACTTGCTAACCCAACAATGTCTACGTGACAACATGGGGTTCAGCCGCTTGATTCATCTTGATAGGGACGACTCAAATGGGTCCCAGTACAGCTTTCTTTCAAAAAACACCAGAACCAGTCAACAAAAACCGTCTGGTTGAAGATATCCTCCCGTATGTATTCAAGCCTGCCCGCTATCTGGGACTGGAGCAAGGCGCATACAAAAAGCCCTTTTTCAAGTCGGATGTACGGATGGCTGTTGCCTTCCCGGATTTGTACGAAATTGGCTTTTCAAACTACGCACTGAAGCTGCTGTATTCCCTGGTCAACCAGCAGGACGGCATGATGTGCGACCGGGTGTACGCCCCGGCGCCGGACTTCAAGGAGAAACTTGCGGAAGCAAACATTCCCCTGTACGGGGTTGAAAGCTTTGTCCCCCTTAAGGACTTTGACCTGCTGGCATTTTCGCTTCAGTACGAGCTAAATTACACCACCATCTTTGGCATGCTGGATGCCGCGCAAATTCCCTTCCGGAGCAAGGATCGTGCTGACGGCAGCTATCCATTGCTCATTGCAGGTGGTCCGGGCAGCGCCAACCCTATGCCGCTCTCGCCATTCTTCGACGCCTTTATTATTGGCGATGGCGAAGAAGTTTTGCTGGAATTGCTTGAAACCATCCGCAAAGGCAAAAAAGCCCGCTGGGATAAGACTCGCCTGCTCCAGGAGCTTTCCAAACTGGAAGGCCTCTACATTCCGGGTGTGACTGAAAAAGCCAGCAAACGCATCGTCAACATTGCGGAAAAACCCATTGAACTAGCGCCGCTGATTCCGTTAATTGGCGCTGTTCACGATCGCATCACCATTGAGGCCCGCCGAGGCTGCGATCGGATGTGCCGTTTCTGCCAGCCGTGCTTTATCAACCTGCCGGTGCGGGAGCAAAGCATTGAAAACATCAAGAAATCCGCACTGAAAGAAATCGAAAAGACAGGCTACGAAGAATGCTCGCTGCTGTCTCTGTCGATTGCCGATTACTCCTACTTTAAGCCGCTGATTTTAGAAGTGGCGGAAGCCTTACGGGAAGAGAACGTTTCGCTTTCCCTGCCCAGCCAGCGGGCGGACCGCTTTAGCCTGGACGTGGCGGAAGCCGTGCAAAGCGTCCGGAAAAGCACGCTGACCTTTGCTCCAGAAGCCGGAACACCCCGCTTGCGGGATGTTATCAACAAGAACCTAACCGATGCGGAAATCATGCATGCGGTCACCACGGCATATCGTGCCGGTTGGAACAAGGTAAAGCTCTATTTCATGATTGGCTTGCCGACGGAAACCCACGCCGATCTGGATGGCATCGCCGATCTGGTTCGTCGCTTGCAGCATGCTTGCGCAGAAATCAAACGGGAGCCGGGTCTGTCGCTCAAAAATTACCTGGAAATCAACGTCACCCTGTCCAATTTTGTGCCAAAACCGCACACACCCTTCCAATGGTTCCCACAGGACACCATGGAGCAGCTTTACCACAAGATTGAGTACCTAAAAGAACGCTTCAAGGGTTTCCGGGGCGTGAAATTGAACTTCACCGATCCGGAAATCAGCAAGTTGGAGGCCGTTATTTCACGGGCAGGCGTTGAACTGGCCGACGTGATTGAGACGGCCTACCGCAAAGGCGCTTATCTGGACGCCTGGGATG
>DATNQC010000242.1:0-6236 GCA_036702885.1 Oculatellaceae cyanobacterium
ACCCAAGCCTGTTTATCTATGCTACAACAATCTGTTTGGGGCTGTATTACCTCTTGGGGCATTGCTTGGGCTTTTTTCTGGATTGGGACAGTTTTATCCAGCTTTATCGCAACGATTGGACATCGTTTTTATTGATACAACGCGCTTTGAGTGTACTGGCAGGCGTCTTTGGCGTTTGGGCCATGGCGCGTTTGGGTGCGGCGTTGAGCGACTCCAACCGGTTTGGCCTGGCCTGCGGCTTTCTGCTGGCGGTGACTTACCTGCATGTGCGTGATTCTCACTTTGGCGTAACGGACATTTCGGCGACAACCCTGGCAACATTGAGTCTATGGCAGAGCATTCAGGCGCTTCGGGAAGAGAATCAGAGGGCTTTGACCCGTGCTGCCGTTTTGGCAGGCTTGGCGGCTTCGACAAAATATCCGTTGGGTTTGGTGGCCGTTGCACCGATCTTGGTGTTTTACCTGCTTGCCAGAGCGCAAGGGGCTCAGGGTGGGGATTTTTCCAGGAAAACAGCTTTGGTCAAACGGGAAATCCATCTGTTGCTTTGTCTTGTCGGTGCGTTTTTCCTGGCATCGCCGTTTGTCCTGTTTGACTTTTCAACCTTCTGGGCGGATTTTTCCTGGCAGCAGGATTCGTTTCAGCGGGTTTTTGAACGAGAAGATATCGACGTTGGTTGGATTCGGCATCTGAACTTCAGTTTGCTGCATGGCTTGGGGCCTATGTATCTTCTAGCAGGGCTGGCCGGGATGGTGATGGCTGCCTGGAGCCGGGAGAAAATCCATTGGCCATTGTTGACCTTTGCGGTGCTGTTTTATGGCGTAATGGGCGGGAATAAAACTGTTTTTGTCCGGTATGCGATTCCACTGATTCCGATTTTTTGTTTGTATGCTGTTTTTTGCTTGGAGCAAATCTGGAAAAAGTTGCCTGGTAGCATAATTGCCCGTTGCGTTGTGCTGAGCATTCTGATTCTGCTGGTTTCTGGGCCTGGCTTGAGCCAGTGCCTTCGCCTGGACTGGCTGCTGGCTCAGCCAGATACGCGCTCATCTGCCAGAAACTGGTTGCTGCAGCATCTGCAACCTGGAGACAGTGTTGGGGTTGGAAAATCGCTGAGTCATATCGACTTACCCTCATCCTATGCCAAGTATTTTTTGATACCTGTTGAAGCGTCAGGCTCGTCTCCACATTGGCCCGGGCACTTTATGCTGCCTAAAGAAGGCAAAACGGCTTATCTCCCCAACCTTCGGAATGAACACAATATCAATACCTACAATGATGTGGACTTCCTGCGGCGGAAGAAGATCCGTTATGTGGCAGTTGCATCCACGCCATTGAAGCTGTTTGGAACGCCGGATGTTGAATTGGCAGCGTTGCGGAATAATCCAGGCCTGAAGCTGGTGGCGCAATTCAAGAATACCTGCGATGAACGGCTGGAGCCGCCGGAATCCGCCTACGATTGGGAAGATGCATTTTATGTGCCGTTTACCGAGCCTGGGGCGCTTTGCCGTCCGGGGCCGACGGTATTGATTTATGAGGTTCTGCCGGCGGCTGGGCGAGGTCAAAAATCGCGATAACGGGACCGGGACGTTCAAACGCTTCAAACGCGGCATAAGGGAGATAAAACGCATCCAGCGGATCGAAACGGCCAATGCGTGCTGGGTCGATGTCTGGCTTGAGCGGGGAAATATAGTAAACCAATTTGGCGTTACTGCTGAGCATGGCGAACTCCCAGGGCCGATTGCCGTAGGCGGGGATGCCTTGATACGTCACCACATACCGGATCCCCAGTTTTTTCAGGAGATCTGGATCGGCATACGTATTCGTCAGCAGTGTTTGTTGGCTGAGAGGCAGGAGATCTGCCTTTAGAGGCGGCGCCTGGTGCTCCGGGCCTGTTTGAACGAGCAGTTGACCGTATTCGGCCGGTAGAGAGAGTTGACCTAATTGTGGTCCCGTGGCAATCGGCGTTTGGCGCGGAACATGGGTAAGAATCCAGTTGCGGGCGATACTACGGGTATCTGCCTGCATTAGGCGTTGGTTAAAACCAATGGAGAGCGAGATCTGCGGAACAAGCGCAAGCAGGAGCAGTAACAAGGCGCTTCCACTGGCAAGGATGTTCTTTTTGGTTTTCTCACGGATAAATGCCGCGCATGTCACGATGCCTTGTACGGCGTACAGCAAGATTACCGGAACCAGGGGGAGTGCAGATTGGCTCAGAACCCGCTGGTTAAAACCCAAAAGCATGTAAAAGCCCAGCAGGAACGACAGGAGTGTATAATCTCTCCAGTCGGCTTCTGGTTGACGGAAGCGTGCTCCGATGCCAAGGGCCGCAAGCAGCAACGCCCAACCACCAACGCCATGCCAGAGCGCAAAACCGGGATAAAACAGCCAGCCGGATTCCACGCCGGGGACTTTGATTTGGAAAAAACTCCTTGCCTCCCGGCTGAAATCTTTCAGAAACAGGGGGAAATCCAGCACGACATAAGGGCTTGTCAGGAGAAACACGAGAAAAACCAATGCGGTGGGCTTCCAAGCTGCCTTGAAAAAGCCAGCCCAATCAATGTAATCGTCCACATAAGATTCAAAGATGGCTGTCCATAAGGGGAGCAGCAGAATAATCGCCGGGTACTTGGTCCCTATACTCAGGCCACATAATATACAGGCGAGTTGTAGAGATTGCTGCGTTTTGAGTCGTTGGTCCCGTAGAATGGCCCACAGGGAGAGCGTGACACCCAGTGTCATGAGCATGTCAATGCTGCCAAAGTGGCTATTGCGCACCCATAAATAATTTACGGTGGCAAGTAGCGCGGCGTTCAGCACGATGGCGCGCTTTTCACGCCATTCATGGGCAAGAAGAGCAATGGCCGCAATCAAGGCAGTGCCAATAAACACACTGAAGCCCCTCAAAATCAGGTGCAACATGCCTGACTCCAGGCTGCTTGCGATGAGAAAGCTCTGCCAGTTGGGGAACCAGCCAAAGCCATGCCCAATGCCATAGTAAACAGCAAAAAAGAGGGCTTCTAGATAAAAATAAAGTGAAGGAAAACCCAGGAACCGCGGATGCAGTTGCCAATCCCCTTGCAGGAAGATGGGCGACAACAGGTTATTGATCGCCACCTGAATCAGCGGGCTTTCATCAGGCTTGGCATCGTTGGGTAAACCAAAATCCAGCCCAGCCACCCGGAGCCCAGCGCCTATCAGCAACAGGGGAAACAACCACCACCACAGCGGGCTGTTATTCAGTACTTTCTCGAAGCTCTGGAGGCGTTGTCCCCGTCGCTTGTTCACTTGCCTTACCTCGGTTCCCCGACCAGTTCATTGTCCGGAGAGCGCCCGCCGTCACGCGTCATCAGGTATAATAACGGCAATGGCGTTGATTACGCCGGTCTGGGAGTTACATGCGACCGCTATACCCAATTTTAGCAAGAAGCCTGCGTATGGTGTGGACAAGACAGCCATTTGGAGGATGATGAGGACTTTAACCCGCCCCAAAATCCTGAGCGTTTTGCTAAGTCGTGTCTGGCCTTTACTGGCCATGCTGATTCTGTGGGTGGTGTTCTGGTGGCCCATCATCACGGGGCGGGAGCAGCTTTATATTCGGGATCTCACGTTTTACGCGCTTCCGATGAAAACCTATATGATGGCTCGCTTTCGAGCTGGGGAGTTCCCCTTTTGGACCCCGCATATTTCTACGGGGATGCCGTTTTTTGCGGAACCCACCCATCAGGTGCTGTACCCCTTTAACCTATTGTTCTTTTTGACGCCAACGGAAGTGCATGGGATATCCTGGTTTGTCATTTTGCATCTGCTGTTGGCGCAATGGGCGTTTTATGCGTTGTGTCGAACGTTGGGCTTTGGGCAGTGGCTGTCCTTATGGGGTGGTTTGCTGTTTGGGTATGTGGGCTATACGTTGAGCATTGGCGATAACGTGAACTATCTGCCTGCAACGGTCTGGTGCCCCTTGGCGTTGGCGGCGTTTATGCGGGGACTCCAAACCGGGCGGATGCAATGGGCGGCGGTGGTGGCCGCTTCGGTGACGAGCATGCTCTTTGCGGGGGATACATTCAATCCATTGTTTTTGGCGCTGTTTTGCGCGTTGTTCTTACTTTGCCGCTGGAAGATTTCCGCCTTTCGGGACTGGGTGTCAGGGTGTTCAAATCGCTGGGCCTTGGTGTTTTTCGGCGTATCGTTCGTGCTTGCCGCCTTGTTGGGGGCTGTGCAGATTTTACCCACCCAGGAATTGCTTGCGCTTTCTGTTCGGAATGCGCCATTGGCGCTAAAGGAAATTGCGCTGTGGTCTTTTCCCCCGGAACGGGTGATTGAGCTGGTCCATCCATATTTTTATGGCAGCAAGTACCCCACGCCGCACTTCATTGGGCAGTTCATGTACCCAAAATTCCTGGAACCTTGGGCGGATAGTGTTTATATCGGACTCATTCCGGTGTTTTTTGCGGGCTTGGCGCTTGTTTGCCAATTCCGAAAGCATTTGCTTTGGGCAATGATGGCCGGTTTTTCTCTCCTGGCCAGCTTTGGCCTGACGGCGCCTTATTACCCGTTTTTATTGAAGCTCTTCCCCCCCCTGCAATATCATCGTTATCAGGAAAAGTTTCTGTTTTGGGTGACGCTGGTCGTTTGTGTGCTTGCGGTGAGTGGTTTGCAGTATGCCATTCAGCATCGGGGCCAATTATTTCATGCTTTCCGGCAGAAGGGGCTTGGTGGTCGCATTGCCTGGACGGTGGGGATTCTGGCCTTTGGCACGCTCTTTTTATGCAAAATTCCCATTGATTTGTGGATTTGGGAGCATGCAATGGAGCGTTCTGTCGAATGGGGTGAGCATTTTTATGAACGAGGTCCGCATGTTGCCCAGTTGTATGCGCATTGGCTGTTGTTGGCACTGGTCTTACTGGTGTTGCCCTGGCTGCGTCAGTCTCATCGGTTTTATCTGCCGTGTGTGTGTGTATTTGCCGTTTTGGATTTGTTATTTGTCCATTGGGGACAAGTGCCTTCCGCGCCAACGGAGCTACTCACCCGGAGACCGACGCCGGTTGCCTTGCAGCTCATTCGGAAAGATCATCCAGATGGGCCGATTCGGATTTTGTTTGACGACAAGGTGGAGCTGGTAGACCAGAAAGACGAGAAGCGAGTCTTACAGCGGATTAGCGACGCGTATCGGGTTCCCTTGCTAATGGATAACTATCCGGTTTACTGGATTTATCGCTTTTTATATAACCAGAACCGGCTCCTCTTTAACTTTGGAACGATTTACAACGTGGGTTACCAGAATGGACGCTTTGAACCGCTCCAGCAAAAGCGTCATCAGTTTATGGATGAAGTGCTGCTCCAAAATAACCCCGCGTTGTTGCCAGCTTTATGCGCCACCCCGTACATTGTGAGTTCTAAAACAACGCCGAATTCGGCCTGGAGGCCGGAAGATACGGAAATCATCGGTGAGGACCCGGGATTTAACCTGAGAATCCTGAAGGTCAAAAGGGCGGTGCCTCGCGCTTATATTGCACCCAATGCCATTTATAACCCGGAACCGGAGAAGGTTTTCAAAATCCTGACCCAGTCTTTCCTCTCTCACCCCTATGAACAACAGGTGGAAATTGCCAAAAACGCCCCGGGATCGACTGCTCAGGAGTTGACGCCATTGCTTCCAAACGCTCGTGTGGATTTCGTTCAGGATATGCCGGAGCTAATTGAACTGCGGGTAGATTCCCCTTACCCTGGAAAGGATGCCCATTTGGTGCTCACAGAATCCATGTTTCCGGGGTGGCGGGCGTTTGTGGATGGGCAAGAGGTACCGGTTTATCTGGCCAATCAGCGATTTATGGCGATATCAATCCCGCCTGGCAGGCATCATGTGGTGTTTCGGTATCAATCCACCCGGTTTGCAGTAGGGCTGGGCTTGAGTGTGCTAGGGGTCCTGTTGGCCATTGGCTGTTGCTTTATTCGGAAGAAACGGATTTCCGAAGCCGCTGTTTAGATGCCTATGCCTCTTTTACTTAAACTTTTTGAAAAGGACTTGAGGTTCTTTTGTCCCTTCGCTAGAATGATCAGGCTAGTTGAACATGGCGGATGTCGCCAAGCGGTTAAGGCCCCGGATTGTGGTTCCGGTATTCGTGGGTTCGAATCCCATCATCCGCCCCATATTTGGATTAAGACGGAATACTCCGTCTTTTTTTCGTTAATAGGGTAAAAACCGAAAATTTACCTGTTTGAATCATCAAATGGGTCCGGTT
>DATNQC010000248.1:0-2809 GCA_036702885.1 Oculatellaceae cyanobacterium
CACCGGAAGGGAAGGCGCTGGAAAAAGACCTGAAAGCGCTGGTTCGCGAGAAAGAGCAGGCCATCCGCAATCAGGAATTTGAAAAGGCAAGCGATCTGCGTGATAAAGAAGCCGAGCTGCGTGAGAAAATCCGTGAAATGGCGGAAGAATGGAAAAAACAGCAGGAAGACAAGAAAATTGTCGTTACGGAAGAGCATATTGCCCAGATTGTGGCAAGCTGGACCGGTGTTCCGGTTTCCAAACTCACCGAATCCGAATCCGAAAAGCTGCTCAAAATGGAAGAAACGCTGCATGAGCGCGTGATTGGGCAGCATGATGCTGTGACCGCCATCTCCAAATCCATCCGCCGGGCGCGTGTGGGCTTGAAAAACCCGAATCGTCCCATTGGCTCCTTTATCTTCAGCGGGCCGACCGGGGTTGGTAAGACGGAGCTGGCCAAGGCGTTGGCGGATTACTTCTTCGGCTCTCAGGAAAATATTATCCGGGTTGACATGTCCGAGTTTATGGAGCGCCACACCGTAAGCAAGCTGATCGGCTCGCCTCCGGGGTATGTGGGCTATAACGAAGGTGGTCAACTGACGGAGCAAGTCCGCCGGAAGCCATATTCCGTGGTGCTGTTTGATGAGATTGAAAAGGCCCACCCGGATGTCTTCAACATCCTGCTGCAAATCCTGGATGACGGGCGCTTGACTGACTCCAAGGGGCGGAATGTGGACTTCAAGAACACCATCATTATCATGACCAGCAACGTGGGTGCGCGTGGTATTGAAAACCCGTCTCCGTTCGGTTTCTCGGTCAACGATGATGATGAAAAAGCCCGCTACGAGAAGATGAAGGAAACCGTGATGGACGAGATGAAAAAGATGTTCCGTCCGGAATTCCTGAACCGTCTGGATGACATCATCATCTTCCATCAGCTCACCAAGACAGAAATTCGCGAAATTGTGGATATTATGCTGAAGGATCTGGTGTCGCGCCTGAATGCGCAGAACATGACGCTGACCATCCCGGACGAAGTCAAGGATGCGCTGGCCAAAGAAGGCTACAGCCCGTCTTATGGGGCGCGTCCGCTGCGTCGGGTCATCCAGCGCAAGATTGAAGATGAGCTGTCTGAGCAGATTCTGCTCGGTCGCTTCAAAGAAGGCGACAGTATTGTTGCAGCGCTCAAGGATAATGAAATTGTCTTTGAGAAGGCGGCAGAAAAAGCCAGCAGCAAGAAAGCGCCTTCACCGGAAGTCACTGCTTAACTTCAGGCAGTGAGCTGGTTTGCGGTAGTGATTTGCACTTGTAGCAACGAGAAGTCATGACAAGGCAACAGCATTTTGAATCCGGAACCACACCCTCGCTTCGACCGGGGGTGTCGGTTCTGGAGATGCTTTTGCCGGCTCAAGCGATTCCGCTGCTCTTGCTGCTGCTGATTGTGGCGCCCATTGTCCTGCTGACGGCAGAGAGCCTGATACTTCCGTTGTTTGAGTGGGTTCGCAACCGCTTGATGGTGCCGGGCGATATTCCTGTGGGTGAATTGCCGACCTATTTCTTCGTTAAGCTGCTGACGTTTCTGATTTTGTCCTTCCTGGGTGGTTTTCAGCTTTTGCTGCGAATTAAGGCCATCTATTACACGGCTTGGGCAAAGGCGTTTCCCCGCCCGCATCCCCTGCACTGTGACTATCAAACGGATGCCAACGCGGGTATGCTCGCCTTGGTCCAATGGAAACTCTACCAAATGGCGATTATTATCCTTCCGCCGATTGTGATGGGCGCCATTACCGTTTTGGTGGGGCTGGTGGAACTCTATTTGTTCAATACGTTCAGTGATTTGTCCTTTGTGGGTTTGTCCATCCAACTGACCATTGAATTGTTTCTCATCATGATGCTGAGCCTGTTTACGCTGTTTGCCTTTTTGCACAGCGTTTGGACTGCGCTGACGTCTCTGTTTGGGGATGTGATTGCGGTAACAGAGCCGGACTTGCCAAATCCCCTGGTCATGCAGCGCTGTGGCCGCATTGCTTTTTCCTCCAGTTTTGTCTATATCCTGTTTCCTGTCTTTTTCCTTCTGATTGCCGCCGTGCTAGGGGAAATTGCCTGGCTGCTGGCGGATGTGGATATTCATCAGTTCATCAGCTTTAAGGCCAATGTGCCTTTGATTCTATTGATGGAAGTGGTCACGCTGGCTTGGTATATCGGCTTTAACTTCTTCCAGTTCTATACCTATCACCACGGTTTGAGTAACTATTACGCCAAGCTGCCGCCGCAGTTGAAGGAATGCTTTACGCCGCCACCGGCCCGGCAGGATGATTCGGGAACTTCTTATTTTACGCCCGCCGTACAGCCTTAACGAGGCTTGATAGGCTTGCGCTTCGATAAAACCGGCATACCCTTTGGATGTTGAACCGCTCCGCTAAATGGTGGATCTTTGCCCGCCAAAATGGAGTGATTTGGCCTGGCGGACGATACGAAAGCGGGTATGAGTAGTACAAGGCGGCCGAGCTGATGGTTTCCCGTGTTTATACACCAATGGTTGCTCCTTACGCGCGACCTCATCCGGTGCAAGGGCAGCCTTCCACGTTGGAGAGTGTGCAGACAGATGCGTCGCGTCAGGAAGCGGCTATTCATGCTGAAACAGGAGATTTGCAAAGACCATCGGCTGGCTTAAAGGCGGTTCAAACGGATCAGTTCCGGAAAATCCCGTTGGATGCCGTACTGCATGACTTTAAAAGCACCATTGACGCACTGGGCGCTGATGAACAAACACGTCGGGAAGTGACGGCCTATCTCCAGATTGTGAGCCTGCAAGGTAGTAAGGAAAACC
>DATNQC010000251.1:0-7793 GCA_036702885.1 Oculatellaceae cyanobacterium
GTGTTGGACGCAATTTCTTCGCTTCAGTCGGTTTTATAGGGTGCGGCCAATTTTTTTAGGGGAGATTGAGATGAATGCGGTGAATCCGAATTGGACGGCTCCGGTGGCGCAACCTGTCGGATATCCAAGAGCGGGGGTAGCGCCGGTGGCGGGGCCGGTGCATGCAAATGCCATGTCGGTCGTGGCCCGCTTGGGGACGCAAAGTCGTCTGTTAATGGATGGCAGTGTTTTGTATAACGAACCGCTGGTGCGGCAGATTGTTCAGATGGGACCGACGGCCATTCCTGCGCTGCAGAACTTTTTCATGAGCGTGAACAATATTCCTGCCTTGTTGGAGGGGCTTTACACTGCGGAGCGAATGGCTTCTTTAGGTATGGATGTTCGTTCCCTGACCCCAGCGATTGCTCGATGGAATACCCACCCGGATCCGTTGGTTCAGATGAATCTGGCGCGTTTTTACCGTAAAATCAATGATCCGGGAACATTTGGTCCCATGATGGCGACGCTAGTAAACCAGGCGGTGAACCGTTACGCGTCCCTTGCTTCCCCCAATTACAACGTCAGCAAGGAAGTTGGCGAAACGGTCCTGGATCAGATTGCCAACCGCACGGCTGATGTCCTGATGCAACGTCTGAATCCCTTCTGGCAAGTGCTGCTTCTCCAGCAACAAGCGCAAGAAAAGAAAAAATAACCGTTCATAATTGAGTACTGCAAATAGAAAGAACCTTCCCCATGACCGAAACCTCGATTTCCGCCGCAGCGCAGCAAGGTGCCCTGTCGGCCATGGCCTACCCGGTGGGTATTGATATCGGTGGCACAAAGATCAACGCGGGAATCGTTGTTCCCGGTGAAACATCTCCAGACAAGATGGTGCAGTCCTTGTTGAATGCACCGACCCCGACAGACTCCGAAGCCTTCCTGGATACGATCGTGGATATGCTGACCCAGCTTCGCAAGCAGTATCCGGATGTTGCGGTGGTTGGGATCTCCACGGCGGGTGTGGTGGACTCCAATAACGGCCAGGTTCTGGGGTCTACCGGCAATGTGCCTGCGTTACAGAACTTGCGGAATCTGAGAGCCCGTCTGGCGGAGCGGATTCAACTGCCGATTCATATCGAGAATGACGCCAATGCAGCGGCTTATGGGGAATGGCGCATGGGCGCCGCAGTGGGGGCGGAAAACATGTTTGCTATCACCCTGGGAACCGGCGTTGGCATGGGCTTGGTGGTGAACCGTCAGATGGTTCGCGGTTCGCACTTTTATGCGGGGGAAGGCGGACATATCGCCATTGCTCATACGCACGAACGCAAATGCACTTGTGGGCGCTGGGATTGCTGGGAGGCCTTTGCATCCGGCACTGGCTTGAAAACGACGGTGGAACTGGCGCTGGATGCGGCGACGGATAGTGTTCGTCAGGCGTTTTTAAAGCAATATGCGGCTAATGGGGAACCGATGACCTATGCGGTAATCGCTGCCTGGAAAGATGGAAACCGCTTGGCGATGGATGTGATGGATGCTTGGCATCAGCATATCGCAGTTGGCCTGAGCAGCTTGATCAATGTGCTAGACCCTGACATTGTGGTGATTGGGGGCGGCCTGGCTCAGTTTGTGAATTTTGAACTGCTGACCGAGCGAACGCGGGAGCGCTCCCTGAATAGCCAGTTCAAGCTGACGCCGGCGATTCTGGGGAATTATGCCGGGCTGGTGGGGGCCGGATACATGGCCTTGGAAGCCCTGCAATAGATGCGTGATCCGTCTACCTCAATGGTCAATCGAAAACCCAACAATCTGCTTGAAGAAGCACGGCAGCTCCGTTTAAAAAAGCGTTTCAGCCAGAACTTTCTGGTGAATGAAACGGTTCTGGACCGTATTGCAGATGTGCAACACCTGGGTGAACGCGATACGGTTCTGGAAATTGGGGCTGGCGCTGGTTTTTTGACCGAAAAACTCTTGCAACGGGGGGGACAGGTCATTGCTGTGGAAGTGGATCCGCGTATGTGCCGTTATTTGCGGGAGCGCTTTGCCAATCGCCCTAATTTACGCCTGGTAGAGCAGGATATTCTGAAATTTGATTTCAATACGATAGAGGCCCCACGCTTTCATGTGGTTGGCAACTTGCCGTATCAGATTACATCGAAAATCCTGTTTCTACTGGCAGGCGAGCTTTGGCAGATGGATTACCCCATCCGGAAGCGGATTTGTCAGATGACCGTCATGGTGCAGAAGGAAGTGGCGGAACGAATTGTTGCAGTGCCCGGACAGAAGGCATACAACCCGCTTTCCATTGCGCTCCAGTATTGGTTTGAAGCGCGGTTGGACTTTTTGGTGCCATCCAGAGACTTTTTTCCGCCACCCAAAGTGGAATCTGCCGTGGTGACGCTGACGCCTCGCCAGGCGCCGCTCATGGAGGTAAAAGATCCGGCTGTTTTTTCCAAATTGATTCGGATTGCCTTTGCCCAGAAGCGGAAAACAGTCCGCAATGCCTTGCTGAACGGAGGCTTTGCAAGCGCGACTGTTCTCGATAGGATTTTTTCACTGACTGGTATTGATCCCGGTTTGCGCGCGGAGGCGCTCCCCATCGATGCGTTCGGAGAACTTAGTAATGCTTTCGGTTCAGACACCTGCCAAGATTAACCTGTTTCTCAATATTCGTCCCAGGCGTCCGGATGGGTTTCACGAGATCTCGTCCGTCATGCAGGCTATCCAGTTATTTGACCGGTTGGACTTTACGCCGAACGGCACCAAAACCATTGGCTTTTCTTGTAATATTGCGGCTTTTGAGCAGGCAGCGGCTGATAATTTGGTGGTCAAGGCTTATCGGCTGTTCTGGGAGGAAACCGGTCTGCCGCCCTTGGGGTTGAATGTCCATTTGGAAAAAACAATTCCGACCCAGGCGGGTTTGGGTGGCGGTAGTTCCGATGCAGCTGCCATGTTGCTGGTGTTGAACCATTTAACCTGTGCCGGTCTAGGTGAAGAACAGTTGCGGGCGCTAGGGGCCAAGCTGGGTTCTGATGTTCCGTTTTTTATTCAGGGTGGAATGGCCCTGGTGAGCGGGCGTGGGGAAATTGTTCAGCCCTTGCCCACGAATCTGGTTGCGGATCTGTCTCTTGTGATTGTGAAACCCCGCGATCTTAATATTGATACCAGTCTTGCGTACCATCGTTTTGCGACGGGAGGCCGGTACGAAGTCAAATCCCCTGATCATATCCTGATGGCGATTCAGGCTATTCGCCAGAAGCGGCGTCTGCGGGATGAAATTGAACTGGATTCCTATTTACTGAATGATTTTGAAAGTGTGCTGTTCCTGGAATACCCGATTCTGGGGCGAATGGCGCGAGAAATGAAGGAGCTGGGCATCCGGCGGCCTTTGTTGTCCGGTAGCGGCTCCGCCATGATTGGCTTTGTGGAGTCAACACATACGGTTCGAAAAGCGTTTGCTGAACGGTTCCCACGCCAGCAGTTTGAAGTGTTCTGGACCCGAACCTATCCTGGCGGCTTGCGGCAAGTGCGAGAGCAGGCGGATGTTTTGACGACGCCACTATCCATTTAAAGCGGAGCTTGGACTCAGGCATTGCATTGTGAAATTTGGCAAGCTGGAGAGACTCTCTCCAACCCTATTTTCGTATGCAAATGGGTATTGTTCATATTTAAACAAAATATAGCAATAAAAGCGTTTGGATGGGTTTTATATAAATAGTTTGTATCTAGTTGAAGAGGGCATCATGTCGTCGGTACCGCAAAAAGTCTTGCTATACGACATCCTTCAGGCGGAGCAACGCTTGAGTCAGGCGGAGCAAATACACGGGAAGGGGTCGGCGGAGTATCAGGCGGCGCAGCGAAAACTGGTGCGGCTTTGGTCCATGCTCAAACTCATGCACCAGAAAGAAGACTTCCTGCAAGAAGTCCTGAGCTAATCACGCGTCCAGTGCGTGAATCTATATCTTCCCCTCACATGAATTGGGTTAAAGTGGGGTGCTACTTTGGTGTTTTGTTTTTGCCGCGCAAATATACCAATCCCTTTGATGGCGGGTTGTTTCAATCAGTAATTGCCGGAATGCCGGGTCCGGGTAATTGTAAGGCTCTATCCGGTAATTGAAGTCTTCCCACAACAAGGCATGCTCATTCACCGGGTGAACCCAGCCACCGTTCAAGCGCCGGATATATTTCTCCAATTTTTCTTCGCGCCGGAAGCGGGGATTAATAGCCATATTCAGGTGGATCAGATTAACGGAGTTGAGCCGCCCTCTGGGGCCTTGGCATTCAATACCCAAATGACCAACCGCTCCCGGAAATTTGAGTAAAGAGCGATTGTTCACAAACAGCCTCATTTGGAAGTCCGGGTATAAATAGCCGTCGTTAATCCATTGCAAAGGTTCAATATTGCATAAATGAAGCCGGGGCATTTTATAGTGGGTATAGCGATCTGTGGAAAGCAGGCCACCAAGTAATTCCGTCAGGTGCGGTTCGGGAAATTCGTCGTCATCCAACCGTAAAACCCAATCGCCATGACAGCGCTCCACTAGTGCCTCTAGTCCAGCGTTACAAGTCAACGCATCGCTTTGAATGATGAATAATTCATCCGCCAGGCCCTGGCAGACTTCAAAGGTATTATCGGTTGTTTTGCTGTCCACGCCCACCACGATTTCATCTGAAAAAGAGCGGATATAACGCAAAAGCGGTTGAATGCGCTCTGCCGAATCCATCGTAATAATGCAGGTGGATAGCTTGGGGCGAGGACGCTGTCCGGCTTTTTTCCATTGAGGAACGCGCCACGAATTTTCCACCCAGGTGGCAATGCGGTGTGCAAAGCGGCGTACTTTCTGTCGACGCATATCGCGACGGTAAACTCGATAATATTCCCGGTCACGGGGAAGTTGCCAATCAGTTATGCTCATCACAATTGATTCCTGACCCGTTATTGAACGGTATAACAAGCAAGGACTGGAGTCAAAAAACGTCTTGAATCAAGGGTAATGGCTGTATTGAGGCATTGGTTGCAGATGTTGAGAAAAATTTGAATTGAAAAAAATAGCATGAGGTTATTTTTAATTCAGTGATTTGTAGGTATGATTGCAAGTAAGGCATTTGTGAGATGACAAGTTATTTGGTTACCCCTGGCGGATGCCTGTACGATTCGCTATGGTGTCTACAGATGGGATTGAAACTAGTGAGTATCGTTGAGCTGATGGTGAGGAGCGTCCGGTGTCAGGTCCTGCCCTGGTAAAGCCCGTCAGAGTCATTGTTGTGGATGATTCCCGATTGAGCAGGGCGGGGGTTAAAACGGCCCTGACTTCCAACTCTCAGGTGGAGCTGGTGGGCGAAGCCGAGGAGGGGCAGCAGGCGGTTGAACTGGTGGGCAAGTTGATGCCCGACGTGGTGCTGATGGATATTGGCATGCCGGGTATGGATGGCGTTCGGGCAACCCAGGTCATCAAAATGCAGCATCCTGAGGTGAAGGTGGTGATGTTGACTTCCCACGATGCGGAGGAAGATGTCCTGAATGCTTTTAACTCTGGGGCGAATTCCTACTGTTTAAAAGACACGTCGTCGGACATGCTGCTCCATGTCATTTTGTCTACGGCGCATGGGGCCTGCTGGATTGATCCGAAAATTACCCGGATTGTCCTGAATCAGTTGTCAAATAATCGGCAAGGCGGTAGTCCAAGTGATCCTGGGGATGAGCCGTTGGGTCTATCTCTCTTGACGGAGCGAGAAATTGACGTATTAACCCTGGTGACGCAAGGGTTGAACAATGCGGAAATTTCGGAGCGTCTGTATATCAGCATGAATACGGTTAAAACCCACCTCAAGAACATTTTCCAGAAGCTGGAGGTGGAGGATCGGACGGCGGCAGCCTTGAAAGCAATCAAGCACCGGATTATCTGATGCTTGTAATACAATAAAAGGTATCCCCTTTTGATGTGTAAGGATTGGATTATGGCTGATAAAACTTCGACCTCCTACCAGGATCCTTTGATTCGCCCGGATGTGAACCTGCAGTTTTTGAGCGGTTTGGTTTTAGTTGCACTTCCGTTGGTGCTGTTGTTTTTGGTGCTCGCTAAGGAACCTTCCTCCCAACCGGCAAAGCAGATTTTCAAGCCGGTGACGGCGGCATCTCCCGCTCACCCATAACGCTGTTTTCAAGATTTTGAAGCCGGGTCGTAAGCCCGGCTTTTTTAACAGTGATTTTATTTCTTTAACCTGAAGGGGATCTTTAAAAAGCAGAAACTCGCTGACTATAAAGCCAACGGGTTTCAGTTTGGAAATGTTTAGAATTATTCCTGCAAAATGCCTTGCGGTAGCGGGGAGGTAGGCGCCAATAAACCTTCTGCCAGGTATTGGCTGAGGTGCTTGGAAATCAGAGCCGGATCCACCGGACGGCGGGCGACCCCGGAATCCACCGCGGCTTGCGCGACTGCAGCGGCAACCGCAGGGGGAACTCGCATATCCAACGCCCCCGGAATAATGGTTTTTTCTTCCAGTTGCTCATCGGAAATGAGGTCTGCAATAGCTTGCGCGGCAGCCAGTTTCATTTCGTCATTGATCACCCGGGCGCGAACATCCAAAGCGCCCCGGAACAGGCCCGGAAACGCCAAGGAGTTGTTCACCTGGTTCGGGAAGTCGCTGCGCCCGGTTGCCATGACTTTCGCGCCAGCGGCGAAGGCTTCATCCGGCATAATCTCAGGCACCGGGTTGGCTAACGCAAAGATGATTGGATCTTTGGCCATGCTGCGGACCATATCCTGATCCACCATGCCCGGCGCAGAGAGGCCCAGGAACATGTCGGCACCCTTCATCACGGAACGCAGGTCGCCTTTTTCAAGTGCGCTGTTCGTGATTTCCGCAATCTGCTGCTTGTAGGGATTCATTCCCTTTTCGCGGCCTTTGTAAATGACGCCGCTGGTGTCGCAGATGATGATGTTTTGCGCACCGGCCTTCATTAACAATTTGGAAACGCTCAAAGCTGCGGCGCCCGCACCGTTCACAATGATGCGCAGGTCTTCGATTTTCTTATCCGTGATTTTCAGCGCGTTGAGCAAGGCTGCCAGCGTTACGACGGCGGTGCCATGTTGATCGTCGTGGAAAACGGGAATATCCAACTCGCGGGAGAGCCGTTCTTCCACTTCAAAGCAGCGGGGGGCGGCGATATCTTCCAGGTTGATGCCGCCAAAGACCGGCGCAATCCGCTTGATGCTTTCGACGATCTCATCAATTTCCTGCGTCCGCAGGCAGATGGGGAAGGCTTCCACACCGCCAAAGGTCTTGAACAGGACGGCTTTCCCTTCCATGACGGGCAAACCTGCGCCCGGACCAATATTCCCAAGACCCAAGACGGCGCTGCCATCCGTCACGACAGCAACCAGGTTGTTTTTTAGCGTCATATCATAGGCAAGATCCTGGTTATCCCGGATCATTTCGCAAGGCTTCGACGCTTCCGGCTGGGAATACATCTGGTTGTAGATGTAGTTGTCCCGAATGGGCACATAGGAGACGGTTTCAATAACGCCGTGATATCTCTTGTGGTTGATGAGAGAAAGTTCGTCGTTACTTTTACCGGCTAATACGGTTTCATCCAGACTTTCCACCCAGGCGTTGGAGCCTTCATACACAAAGCTCATCACTTTTTGTTCGACTTCTGCCGGGTTGATTTGGACTTGAGCCACACCGGACTTGATAGCGGCTTCCGCCACACTGCCCGCGATTTTGGCGGAAACCCGGAAGTCCAGAGGTTCAGGCAGAATCAAACATTTTTCCAGCGCTTCGGGAACGACCAAATCGGCCATGGCATGCGC
>DATNQC010000253.1:0-7545 GCA_036702885.1 Oculatellaceae cyanobacterium
GCGCATGAGTGGCTTGACTGGACATTCCGGGGAACGTGAAAACTGGGAGGTGACGAATGTCTCCACGGGTTAAACGGTCGCGCGCCGAACTGCCGCAAACCAGAATCCGCACGGGTATACTGGGCGCACTGCCCATTCAGGATTGGTCTTTATCCGTGTTGTATCATGGCCGCTGTGAATGCCTGGTTGGCTTGCGGGATGCGGAAGAAACCCTGAGGTTGCAAGCGAATTCCTCATCCCGTTGTTTGCAGGATGGCAAAAAATCGCTTCCGTTGATGCTGGAAGGCAGAGTTTTCAATGGATGTTCGGATGCTTTGTATCGGGGGCAACTGCCGGAAGTGCTTCTGACCTGTTTATCCGAACATAACAAAAGTGATTTCTTGAACAACATTGCCGATTACCTGGAGCAATTGGTGGGGCTTGGCTTTTTGGGTGCTCAGAACCAGGAGCCGACCGCAGAACTGGTATCCCTGCACTTTCCGAACTTTGTATTGTTGGGACCAGGCGTTTGGTTTAGCCAGGTGATGCTGGCTCTGGCAGGCTTTTTGAAGGATTTGGAAAGACCTTTCCCGTTTCTCACGTCGGAAAGACAGGCGGCTATCCTGGGGCGCTTTTTGCGAGGCAGCGTGCCGCCAGAGTTTGAGATTTCGACTGGCAACGAATTCCGCTTGATCCCGCTTCCGGATAAACTCCGTGTGGCAGGTGGCATGCCGGCTGCTCAAAAGCGGGTTTTGTCCGTACTGGCGCAATACGGCTGGTCGGCGGATGTTGAGAACGCCACGCGCAATGCGGCAGAGCGTTTGGAACTTCAGGATACGGCCTGGAGACTTTCCGGCAGGGTGATTCCGGTGCTGACGTCGCAAAAACGGCTTTCTGCCACGGAAGCCAAGAAGTTAAGTCCTCTGGTTCAGCAGGCCATTTTGAAAATCGGCCATCGTCGCGAGGCTTTCCGGCAATCGGAGACCAAATTGGCGGAGCTGTCCTCCAAAAGCGGCGGGCCGATGAATGTTCTATCTCCAACGGCCTGGGCGACGGAGCGCAAGACGCTGCTCGATCTTAGCGCCTATGCGACGGCCCTGGATTTGCCTCAGGAAAAGCAGATTCTGGAGCAGCTTGCAGCAACCTTTCCTGCGGATGCCCAGTAAGGCCAGGCTGTTTCAGGGAACAGCGTTTCAAGGCATCATTAGTTCTTTAATTCAAAGATATAGACGTGTTCTTCCGGCTCACGCTTGGCAGGATCGGTGTTTTGGCCGTAAAAAGCGGTCCGTTCAAAGCCTGCGTCCGTAAAGTATTTGGTGAATTGCTCGGGAGTATATTCCACCTGCAAGCATCCCCGGCTATCCCGACCGGTGAGAGGGTTGTAGTCCTGTTGACCAAAAGGCATTGAAACCAGAACAACGCTTCCAGGACCGTCCAGCAGTTCTTTCAGGTTTTTAACAGCCAAAGGCATCTGTGCCTTGGGGATGTGCTGTAAGGTTGAGGATAATAGCAGCCCTTTACATTTGCCTTTTAGATCAGAGGGTAAACCATTGGGCAGATGCCCGTCCCGAAGGCGCTCCTTTAAGGTCGGGTACTCATTTGCGGCAAGGTGACGAAGTTCTGGCACGGGTTCAATGGCATGTACATTGAAGCCATAAACAGCTGATAGAAGCTGTGCGTCCGAACCGGAGCCCGCTCCGATATCTGCAACGGTTGAGCCCTCTGGCAGATGACCGAAAGCATTCTCAAAGTATTTGGAAATACTGCGTTCCGGCATGTGTACGGCTTGCCGAATGGCTTGATCCGCAATAGGAACGGCGTTTTCTCGATAAAAATTGATGGTGAGCGGGTCCGGCGATAGGTGTGTGAACTGATCGTGCGGTATGTGTAGGTTTGGGCGGAAAAGTTCTTGTGGTTCCTGGGGGCTTTCTGGATTTTCAGACGATATTTTTCCACCAAACGAAGCACTGAGCCGATATGCGGCTAGAGAAGATAGAGGGCGAACGTACAACATGGCTTCTCTCCAATGGAAGAGGGCGTTCCCTTCATGTAGCCTAAAAAGTGAAGCTATGTCAAAGAAGAGGTAAAGTAAAGTTTAGCGGATGTTTTGTGCAAGTTGACGCGCTTTCAGCAGCGTTTTAAAGGATAGCAGGATGGAGGGGTAATTGCGTTGGCTTTCCAGTGTGCAGCCATGACACTCGGAAGCTCGATTGACCTGAGTGCGGAAGCGTTTGGCCTTTTCCCCCCGCCAAAGCTTCTGGAAGTCGTATCCGCTGTCTCTCAGGTTGCCAAACGATTTATTTTCGATTGGATTATGGGCGAATTCCTCACAGGCGCTGACGGTGCCGTCGCTACCAATATACGCCCCAAACCGGCCTGCCTTGCAGCAGAATTGCAGTTTGTTCTCCACCAGTGTGCGGCGGTTTTCTTCCTGGCTAATCAAATCCACGGCGGATTTCATGGCGCCATCTTCCGGGGTGCGTGTATGATACAGGAACTTCAGCTTGCCAGAGAGTACATCCTGGCGCACACGCTCGGTAATTTCCAGATATTTGGACTCAAAGGGCTCCAGTGTGCCGTTTTTACGACGCTCATCAAATGAGGCGATTTCACTGCGGCTCATTTGGACGCTTTTGCGCATCAGGTTCAGGTTCCATTTGTCCGGCTGTAATTCATCACGGACAAATTCGTACCAGGCATCGAGCTGATCCGCATTGCTGGGCGCACAGACCGTGCAAAGCTGGATATCCAACTGCTTGTAACCAAAGCGCTCCCGTATGGCCTTGAGACCTTCCAGCGTGTCCACCGTATTTTGCCAGGCGTCCCAATGGGCGGCTTTGGTGTGCCGTGTCTGGTTGTTGACCGGCTTGAAGCCCTCGATGCTCAGGCTCCAGGTCAGGTGAAGATCCGGACAACGCTGCATGACCTGGTGGGTGATCTGGAAAAGCAGTTCGGGCTTCCAGGCGTTGGAGATAATATAGACTGATTTCACCGGCGTTAGGCGATACGCCGCCTCGATGATTTCGGGGAGATTCCGATGCAACGTGGTTTCACCACCGGAGTAGACGATGACATTCAGGTTTTTGCCGAGCGTTGCGTAAACCCTCTCAATCTCTTCCAGCGTGAGTTCGTTGGTTTTGGCGTTGAGTGTGTCGGCAAAAGAGCAAAAATGACAGCTATAGTTGCAGCGGGTCGTCAGGATGTGCGTTAGCATGCCAGGATCGGGCACTTGCCCCATGAGTTGGCTCGCAAAGCCCCGTAGGATCGGAGGCAGCAATTCCCGGTTTGTACGGGATTCAATTGGTGTGAAAAACTCTCTTTTAAAGATGGAAGGATATTTGGATAGCTCTACGCCAAGCCTGGCCAGGCGTTCATCCTGAACAGTATCCTGCTTACGCGCTGCAACAGAGCGGGAGACAATCGCAACCATGGTTTTGCCTAATTGAAGAGGTTTCAGAGCACATCAGGAAAATGGGAACAATTTGTACGAAAAATCAATCTTTACCACTTTCATCTGTTCTTAATAGTCTACTGTACGAATGCTTGAAAACAAAATTTTTTCTCAAGGAATAGCTTTTGGGGGATCTTATGGCATTGTTCAACAGTCTTAACTTGACAGTCTGGCAACCTGAGCGGAAAATGCTTGGGAAGATTTGTCAAAAGCGTACCGTCCTTGAGACAACTGGTCGGCCGCCGTCCACTCCCCTCCGCAGGTAAGGTGCCTGTTGTGGCGCGGGCTCGTATTTTCAGTACGAAGCAGTTGTTATGTAATGATTTGCGGCGAAATATGACGTCACAGAATATTTTAATCTTGTCATCCAATACCGGGGGTGGGCACTGGAGTGCCGCCAAGGCGTTGGAAAACAGTCTTGTCAGCTTATCACCTGATGATATTCTGGTCAAAATCACGCAAGTCCTGGAAGAGGCGAATCTGATTAGCCGGAAAGCGGCTGATCTGTATAACTTCCTGCTTCGTGATCACCAAAATCTGATGAAATATTACTTCTGGATCATCAATAAGCTAAGACCCAACGAATCCAAACTAATCTTCAAAGCGGCGATGGGCTATGGCATGCGCATTTTCGACCGAATGGTGCCGAGCGCCATCATTTCCGTGCATCCCATGACCCAGCACTTTTTCGGGTACATACTCCGCCGGCTGAACCTGAAGGATCGGGTGCCCTTGATCACGGTTGTGACCGATCCGTATCAGGGTTTTTGGCATGGCTGGGCTTGTGACGATGTGTGCCAGTACTATGTGGCGAGCGACAACGCCAAAAAACAGCTGATTGAGTTTGGGGTGCCTGAAGAACGAATCTCCATTCAGGGAATGCCGGTTCATTCGCGCTTCCATCCGGTTTCCGAGGCTGAAAAGCGCTTGTTCAAAGTGAGCCTGGGACTGTCTCCCGATAAGTTCACAATTTTCATCAATGCCGGCTGGATTGGTGGCGGAAACATCCCGGCCATTTATGAAGCCTTGTTGAGAAACGCCGGGCAGGCTGACCTGAGTGATATTCAGGTGATTTTTCTGGCCGGACAGAACCAGGAGCTGCAGCAACAGGCTGAAGCCAGGGGGCAGTCCGCCCCGTTTCCGGTGAAGGTGCTGGGTTATACCCAGCACATCGAGCGCCTGATGCAGGCTTCTGACGTAATGGTTTCCAAATTGGGCGGTTTGACCACTTTTGAAGCATTGAATTGTCGTCTGCCAATTATTGCGGATGTGGTTACGCCACCAATGCCTCAGGAAGCTCAGACTGCGACATTTTTGGACGCAAGCGGCGCGGGCGTGATGTTAAAAAAGCCGGAACAAATCATTTCCGTGATAAAATCTCTCATTGATTCCCCCCAGTACTATCACTCCTTGAGAGAAGCGGCGGCGATTCACGGGCGACCCGGGGCATCAGATCGAATTGCTCAAGACGTATTAAAGTTTTTGGAGCAACCAGTGTCCGTTGAGCAGGCAACGCATTCATTATCAGAAAGGTCTTTCGGTTAAATGGGTCTATTACAAGGAAAAAAAGCCTTCATCTCGGGCGGTTCTCGTGGTCTTGGCAAGGCATTGTGCGAGGTGTTCGCGCGGGAAGGCGCGGATGTCGCCTTTAATTACCATTCCAATGACGAAGCGGCAGCTGATACCGTTCGCGCCATTGAGAAACATGGTGCAAAAGCGCTTGCTTTCAAGGTATCCGTGACGGATAAGGTCGGGATCAAACATATGGTGGCTGAAATCTTGGAAAATTTCGGCCGGATCGATATTTTGGTCAACAATGCAGCCATCAACAAAGCGGATAGTTTTGTAACCACCACGGAAAAGGCATGGCTTAATATCATTGACACCAATGTCAACGGCTTGTACTACACGACGAAACCGTTTTTCAAGCAGATGATGCGCCAGCGCTCCGGGAATATTCTGAATATCACCTCGATTGGCGCGATTCGAGCCTTGCCGACTTCGGTTCACTATGCAACCGCCAAGGCTGCCGTTTTGGGCTTTACGAAATGCCTGTCTCGTGAGGCTGGGCCTTTTGGCATTGTGGTGAATGGCATTGCCGCCGGTATTTTTGATACGGATCTGGGGCATTCGTTGCCTGAGCGATTCCGTGGCATGTACGAAAAGTGGTCCATGAAAGGCCGTTTTGGTCGCCCGGAAGAGTTGGCCGAGTTTGCCGCCTTTATGGTTTCCGATCGCAACACCTACATGATGGGTGAAATTGTGACTCTGGACGGCGGAGCTGTTGTCTAGACGCAATCCTGAGCTACTACTCGTTTTATCTGAAGGATAGCGCTTTGGAGTTCTTTTTTAGTGCTTTCCTCTTCAGTTGATTCTCCTAAATTTGGTGGCTTGGTTTTGATGACTTCGCCCGTCGGTACATCGTATCACTTGATTCGAGGGTCAGAAGCACCAAGAATAAGCCCTCTTGGCACACTGGCAGCAGATCAGGTGGTTTTGGTCTGCCCTGCTTTGCCGGACTCTTTTCAGAATGGAAGGTTCAGCGGGTAGAAGCGCCTGAAAAACATGGTTCTCTGAACCCTCAAGGCGGGAATGTCTATTGCTGGGAGTCGCATCCAGCACAAAAGTATTTTGGCTTTGTGAACTATACCTTTAGGCATCCCAAAATTGCGGAATTCACCGAACAGCTTTCTGGCCAACGGATTTCTTGGAATGAATTTCACGATGGCTTGCGGCAACTCATTTCAGAAGTAGTGCTTCAAGGCTTGTCAGAGCAAGAAAAACAAAAGCATCCGTTTTTGCAGGCTTTAAAGCATGCAAAGCCTAATGGAACCTCACCTTTTAGAGCCCTTTTCAGGCAAAATCAGCCGGCTACCGTCTTAACGAGAGATGGACAGGTTACTTTAACTGCTTTTGGCTATGGTCCAGACCCTATAAAATCAGCACAACCAGCGCTTCAGCCAGCCTGATGATATCATGTGGTTCATGAGCGGCGCTGAGGGCAATCCGGAGGCGTTCTGTTCCCGCGGGGACCGTGGGTTGACGGATGGCCTGGACAAAAAAGCCTCTTTCCAATAGCGTTTGGCTAGCCTGGAGGGTTCTGGCATTGTCCCCCAAGACAATGGGAATAATGGGGCTTTTGAGTGGACCAACGGCTAGCCCTTTTTCTCGTAGGCAGCGCTCAAACAAGCGCACATTCTCCCATAAACGTTGTTTGGGCATTGGATCATGCATCACAACCTCAATGGCGCGTTTTGAAGCGGCCATTGTCGCTGGCGGCATCGCTGTCGAGTAAATAAAGCCGCGCGCCCGGTTGATGAGGTTCTGAATCAGTGTTTTAGGGCCGGCAACGTAAGCGCCGGCTCCGCCCAGCGCCTTGCTGAAAGTTCCCATCTGAAGGGCGATACGATTGCTTACGCCGAATTGTTCGCACAGTCCGCTGCTGCGCGTGTCTCCATACAGACCGCTGGCATGGGCCTCATCCACCATTACAAAAGCGCCATAGCGCTCGGCCAGGTCCGCCAGGGCGTTTAAATCCGGATAATCCCCATCCATCGAAAATACGGAATCGGTGATAATCCACTTGCGGACGTTCGTGGGCACTTTTTTCAGCTTTTGCTCTAAATGGTTCAGGTCCAGATGACGGTATCGGGTCCATCGTGCGCCGGAAAGCAGACAGCCATCCACCAGACTGGCGTGGTTCAGCCGGTCGCAGAACAGCCAGTCCCCCGGTCCTGCTAAAGCCTGAAGAATGGCTACATTGGCCTGATAGCCACTGTTAAAGACCAGCGCTGCTTCAGCTTGCTTGAACGCGGCAACGGTTTCCTCTAACTCATGGGCCAGCTCTGTCGTTCCGGAAATCAGCCGGGAGGCGGCGTTTCCCGTTCCGTAACAGTGAATGGCCTCGATGGCGGCTTCCTGAAGACGAGGATCTTTTGACAGGCCCAGGTAATCGTTGCTGCTAAAGTTGACAGCCGGTTTGCCATCCACCCGAACCCGCATTGCTTGATTAGCTTTCGGCTCCGGTTCTACAATACGGCAACGGCGCAGTAAACCGTCCGATTCCAGTGCCTTCAGTTGTTCAAGATATTGCTGCATAAAGCGTTATGCTCCTG
>DATNQC010000262.1:0-4484 GCA_036702885.1 Oculatellaceae cyanobacterium
ATTTGGAAGCCCGTGCTGGGAGCCGGTGTTGATTTACGGAAACTGGTTCATTCAAGCGGTTGGGAATCGTGAGTGAGAGATAAATAAGGAGGTATTTATGGCGTTACTGTTTGATTTGCTGAAAACGGATCACCGTGAAGTGAAGGGGATTATGACTGTCCTGGCATCACAGGATGAACCGGATATCGACATGGTGCAGGAGCTTTGCGAAAAGCTAAAGCTGCATATGAAGCTGGAGGAGCAGTATTTTTATCCGGCGCTGGAAGAGTATCCGGAAACGGCGGAATTGGCCCAAGAATCTTATTTGGAGCACCAGGAAGCGAAAAAGTTGATCAAGGCCATTGAAAAAGGCGATCTGGATGACACCGAATTGAAAGTGAAGCTCGAGATGCTCAATCTGGCCGTAACGCACCACGTTGAGGAGGAGGAAAACAATATCTTCCGTAAGGCGAAGCAGGTGCTGTCGGATGAAGAGATAGAGGAAATCGGCAACGATATTTCCGCTAAAAAAGAAGAAGCCCAGCGCGTTTGAGTTGGAGATGAACTAAGAGCGCCTGCCGATGGCGGGCGCTTTTTGTTGTGAAATGACGGTTTTCCTACTGCATGTGGAGGAGTCAAAGCCATATTTGGTGTGTTGATCTTAATGGGTTCTAATGGGCTACCTGAGCGGATTTCAGGCGGTTCTTTTTATTGGGCGTGCGTCCTATGACCGGTGGAGTTTTTTGCATTTGCTCTCAAGGGCTGCCTGCTGGATTCGATACCCCGGGTGTGAGCCAATCGAACTGATTGGTAAGCGAGATAGACAATAGCAATGTTGGCTGTTCTTGTAGGTTAGTTGGAAAAACGTTAGTTATACTGTCCGCTTCCGGATAACACAACGGTTTCGCGTGTGTGTTTCCCCGGTTTGCAATGCGCAGAATGGAATCTGACTTGCAGGGATAGCGGGCAGCGATGAAAAAGGAGATTTCAAATGCCCCTTATTATCAACACGAACGTCAGTTCCATGAACGCGCAGCGTCACTTGGGGAATAACACCAGTGCACTGAGCAAAACCATGGAAAAACTGTCTTCCGGTTACAGAATTAACCGTGCAGGCGATGATGCAGCCGGTTTGCAATTGTCGGAAAACCTCCGTGCTCAGATTCGAGGACAACAAAAAGCGCTGGCCAATACGCAAGATGGTATTAACGTACTTAACCTGGCAGACGGCGCGATGCAGACGATGACTGACAACCTCCAGCGGATTCGTGAGTTGACGGTTCAAGCGGCCAACGATACGTATAACGCCTCCCAACGTAGTGCAATTCAGGCAGAAATTGTGCAACTTCTGGCAGATATTGACCGTATTGCCGCGGCGACAACATTTAACGGTGTTGCATTGTTCCCAACCGGTGCATCGAACTTTATCCTTCAGGTTGGTGCAAATAGTACGGCAAACGTAGATACGATTGACGTGGGTGCGGCAATGGGTGATGCCAGGGCAACCGCACTGGGTATTACCAGCTGGGATTCCGCAAACGGCACATTGAGTATTAACATGGCTGTGTCTGGTTCCGCAGGTGGTAACGTCGCCAGAACCTTCCTGGCCCAGGTTGATGCGGCTATTGTCTCAATTAACAGCAAACGGGGTAACCTGGGCGCCTTTGTCAACCGTCTGGAAGGGGCAGCGAATAACTTGTCCATTGGGGTGGAAAACCTGTCCGCTTCCGAATCCAGAATCCGTAACGTGGATGTGGCTTTGGAAAGCGCTAACCTCACCCGCAACCAGATATTGCAACAGGCATCCAATACCATCCTGGCGCAGGCGAACCAATCACCGCAGCTTGCGATTCAATTACTCCGAGGCGGTTAAAAAGCTTCGTTTTTCCAACGACGAAAGAGAGCGGCCCGGCATTGCCCGGGCCGTTTTTCGTTTGTGTTGAAAACTTTCTTAACATTTTCTTCAGGTACTACATCCTCCGTCGATACGAGATGCAAGTAAACTCCACTACCGGGTGGAGGAGCTGAGTCACACGAACAAACGAGTTATCCGGATTCGCTTTTCCTTTGGGCTTTCCACCCAAAAGGTAGCCCGGCTACGGGGTTGGTAGGATGCCTACGCCGAACCGGGGAGCAGGAAGCCATCCGGCGAAAGGAGATGGAGTTACCATGTCATTAATTATTAACACTAACGTTGCATCCTTGAACTCGCAACGCTACTTGAGTAGAAATACAAATGCATTAAACAAGAGCATGGAGAAACTATCTTCCGGTTTCCGGATCAACCGGGCCGGAGACGATGCGGCTGGTTTGGCTTTGTCCGAAAGTTTGAGAACCCAAATCCGCGGTTCCAAAAAGGCATTGGATAACGCTCAAGACGCGATTAACCTGTTGAACCTGGCGGATGGTGCGTTGCAGCAAATTCAGGACAACCTGCAGCGGATGCGGGAGTTGGCAGTTCAGGCGGCCAACGATACCTACAGCTCGGAACAAAGAACTGCGATGCAGACGGAGTTCAACCAGCTGATTGAAGATAATTACCGTATTATGCAGGCAACCAAATTCAACGGCGCGGTTGTATTCGGTTCGAACAAGACATTCCAGATTGGCGCCAACAACGTCGCCAACGTGGACACGATTCAGGTGACTGGTGCGGCTGCCAACAACGCGTTGGGTACGGTGGCCAACGTGGCAACGGCGAACTGGACTAACAGTGCGGATGCTGTGGCTTCAATTACTGCGGTTGACAGCTCCATTACCGGTTTGAACACGCAGCGCGGTAACCTGGGTGCATTCGTCAACCGGTTGGAAAGTGCGGCCAACAACCTGTCGATCGCGATTGAAAACTACTCCGCTGCAGAATCCCGGATCCGTAACGTGGATGTGGCGCTGGAAAGCTCCAACCTCACCCGGAACCAGATACTCCAGCAGGCTGCGGGGGCGATGTTGGCTCAGGCGAACGCTTCACCACAGCTGGCGCTCCAGTTGCTCAGAGGCTAGAGCAAGTACAAAACAACGGGGCTGGCTTCGGCCAGCCCTTTCTATTTGCATAATATTGCATCTTTAATCCGTGATGGGTTCCGCTTCTGGTTTTCCTTCGGGTAAGGCGGGATATTTACTTTGCTCCTGCTGGATATGCTCCATCAACTGTTTGAGCTCCGGCGCACACTGTTCAGCTTGCATGGTTTGCACAATCTTTTGAAACTCCAGAGCAAACGCATCCGGGCTGGGATGCTCGTTTTTCTGGATTTTATTCTGGGTGGCGCTCAACAGAGCAAGGGCCTGGTTCAGGGAGGCTTGGCAATCTGCCCAGCCCAGTGACGGCAACATCCAAAGCAATAATAAAAACAGGTGACGGATCATGCAAAAAATCCTCCTGCTTTTATCATACTCCTGGGGTGGTTGGTGCAAAAGCCCGTCGGTTTGACCCTGAATACAATACGGTTCCATTCGATGGTTGGCGCTGGCAAAATCCGAACGCTGTATGGTTGGCCGGAAGTTGAACTGTCTGGCGGGATGCGGTGCGGGGCTTTTAAGCTTTATAGACAACCCTGCGTTTCTGCTTTCATCCGTAGCACGCAGGTGATTTATAATGGATAAAGGCTTAAAAGGGTTTCGGCACTGCTGCCGGGTATTGTCTGAACCAAAAGAAAGTGGATTGGGAGTTATGAATTTTGAATTAACCGAGGAACAACGGCAGATTTGGCAATGGGCCAAGGAATTTGCGGATCAGGAAATTGCGCCGGTTGCGGCTGCCAACGATCAGGCTTGCCGGTTTGACTTTGACTTGCTTAAAAAGATTGGGGAACAGGGCTTTTTCGGGGCGATTTTGCCGGAAGCATACGGCGGGCAGAACATCGATCACATTGCCTATGCGCTAATGACGGAAGAAATTGCCCGGGTTTGTTCTTCCACACGCACACTGTTTTCCGTGCAGATTTCCCTGGTGGAAAAACCGATTCTGGAATTTGGCACCGAGGAGCAAAAGCAGAAATACCTGCCCAAAATGGCGACCGGGGAAATCATCGGTTGCTTTGGCCTGACGGAGCCCAACGCGGGCAGCGATGCCGGTAATCAGCAGACGACCGCCACGGAAGACGGCGACTATTACATTTTGAACGGACAAAAAACATGGATTTCCAACGGTTGCATTGCGCATGTGGCGCTAATTATCGCTCAGGCCGACAAGTCCAAGGGCCACAAGGGGATTTGCGCCTTTTTGGTGGATACCGACACGCCGGGCTTCTCCACGCGGGAAATCAAACCCAAGCTGGGCCTGCGCGCTTCGGTCACCTCTGAACTCTTTTTGGATAACGTCCGGGTGCACAAGTCGCAGATGCTTGGAAAATTTGGCGAAGGTTTCAAAATCGCCATGTATTGTCTGGATCAGGGGCGTTTCAGTGTTGCAGCTGGTTCGGTTGGCGTGATTCAGGCTTGTCTTGATGCCTCTACGAAATACGCGATGGAGCGGGAAGCCTTTGGGCAGAAAATCGGCGAATTTCAGA
>DATNQC010000267.1:0-2273 GCA_036702885.1 Oculatellaceae cyanobacterium
GTCTTCATGATCAAAAGCCACTCCTCATCCTGCTGTAGTTTTTCCTCCCATATATAAAAGGAACGAAGCAGGCCGCCCCCCCCCAAAACATTGACACAGGCCGCCAAAGCTTCTTCCACCGTGGTCCGCGCAATGTGTTCCGCCTCTTCCTTGGTTCCACAAGTCACCAGTACGACGCAAGCATCCAAGGGCATTCAGACTCTCCTTTTAAATTGAATCAAAATGTGATTAACATCGTGTAAAGATTACGCCGTTCTAGATAAATTGACGGCTTTTCCCTTGACCTTCATGGTCCCATGCGCTTTAATACAGCTTAATCAGAATACTTGATAATACCAACTATCAAGTCACCCTAGAGAGAACACATTACAATCAACCCAATTGAAAAGGCAGGCAGTCCTTTTGAGTCGTTTGGCAAAGCAAGGATGCCTTTGTTGTCATCTTGATGAAGAAGAATTTTTTCTAAATCGGAGAGAAGACAGCACCTTTTGAGTTCAGATTGTGATTTGCAATGGTCATTAGGTAAGTACGCGTTGAATCGTTCTATATAGGACAAAAGGAGAAACCATGAAATCCAAACTGTTCGCCGTTACCTTGTTGGGTCTGGCTGTGGCAACCACTGTTGCTTTGACCGGCTGCAAAAACGAAGAACCGGCTGCCAACGTGGAAGAAACCCCGGCTGTTGAAGCTCCGGCTACCACCTCCACAACCGAAACCACCACAACCGAAACCACGGCTGCTCCGGCTGCTGAAGGCGAGCAAGCTACCACCGAAACCACAACCACCACGAACGCTCCGGCTGACGAGCACTAATCGCTGGGTGGAAATTTTTAAAAAGCCCCTTCTTTTGTGGAGGGGCTTTTTCACACTTAAAAATTGCCCATTTTTTGGCAAAAACCGGGTACACATTGAACCGCCTGTCGCCATAGCTGGAGAAAACGTTTCAACAGCAACAACAGATTTTGCCCGTAAGCCTGCCACGGAGTGCGCGCCGTATAAAAACGCACCGGCGGCTGCCCGGAGTACGCTGCCAGAATATAAGGCGGCAGGTCTTGTCCCCGGTTAAAGAAAAACGCAATCTGGCGCAGTAACTCCAATTGAGCATCTAAATAGTAAAGTTCGCTTTGCTGTTGAACTTCGTCTGCTTCAAAATGCCAAAGCACCCAAAAGGCGCACGTCAACGAAGGATCCAGACACGTATCCGGCACCGGCCAGCGGTTAATCGCCACTTGAGCCGTAATACGCTCATCCAGCACCGCCTCAAACAGTTCGGCGACCTGTTTCCTGAAAGCCTGCACCGAATGCTCCACTGCACTCATATACGCCGGGTCCCGCATCCGCCCTGACTCGCAATATCTTCCTTGTATTATTATAGGTAGGTTTCACGTGGCAGCAGCCCCTCTATCCGGAGGAATCCTGGATGACTCCGCCACAAGCTGGCGCAAAAAAGCGAATTTTACTGACCAATCCCGCCTCCGAACGTTCCGAGGGGCTGGATGCTTGCCGGAAGCGCCTGCGCGACTGGGGCGCCGAAGTTTGCCACATTCCGCTCATCCAAATTCAGGCCGTTCCATTCCAATTGCCCTCACCCGCTCAGTTTGAATGGCTGTTTTTCACCAGCGGAAATGCCGTCCGAACATTTTACGACAAAGCACTCGCTACCGAATCCTCGTGGGCTCAGCTTCCAACATCCGCCGTGGGTTCTGCAACCGCCTGGGAGCTCCGGCAATTCGGGATAGAGCCCAAGCACATTCCACCACGGTTTGATGCAGAGTCGGTCGCCCAGGATTTCATCCAGACTTATAACGGCACACCGCTTCAGGCGCTGTGGCCTTGTGGCAATCTAGCAGAACCGAAGCTCCCTCAACTGCTGGGTCAAGCGGGCATTCAAGTGACACCGCTGATTACCTACGAAACACAGGAACGCCCCTTAAGCGCCGAGGAACAAGCTCAACTCAAAAGTGAGTTTGATTTACTGGTCTTTGCCAGCCCCTCTGCCATCAAGGCTTACCAGAAGTTATCTCCCAACCTGCCTGAAACAACACACATTGCCTGCATTGGCCCCACCACCGCACAGGCAGCAAAAAAAACGTTGGGGCGCTGCGATATTCAGGCGGGCATCCACACGCTGGAAGGACTTACCGATAGTATTATTCAATTTTATGGAGAAGGTCTCAATGACACTCAATCCCGTGATTGATCGCCTGACTCAAGATCCAGAGCAGCTCAAAGCCAACTGGACTCTTCCCCCTGAAGATGCCAGGTTTTTATAC
>DATNQC010000268.1:0-1856 GCA_036702885.1 Oculatellaceae cyanobacterium
GGACGGGGCTGATACCACCACCGGCATGAATAGCTGGGGCTTCCCCAATCAACTCAGTTTCTCACTCACGCCGCAAATCCGGCTGAGAGGCGGAATGCGTCCAACCAAATATTACTTGCCTCGTGGCGTCGCGCCCAGCAGCACCTGGGGTTGGGAATACGGCTTGGGAACAACCATCAAGTACTGGGATCGCTTGACGCTGGATGCCGATATCGCCCTCACCCACTTCAGCCAGAGCAAGACGGAAAACATTACATTCCAGACCCAAGCGGCCTATGCGTTTAACGACTATATCACCCTCAAGCTGGGTGCCCGCCGCCTGCCGCAATACAACTCCCTGCTTTCCATTGCCGGACAACGCCCAAGCGCTGGCGCATTCCGCAATGAACTGGTCGGTCAGGCACGGGAAAACACGTTCTATGCAGAACTCAACACTCATCCTTTCAGCCAGAACATCGACTGGAATTTGGGATATGAATGGGGCTTTGTGGATGGCGAACACATTCCAACCAACTACAAAAACCAGGCCTTCACCTCATTAGGCTACACCTGGCACTATGCCGCCAATCACCAGGCCCGGCTCGGTTATGAATTCCTGTATTTTGGCTACAGCAAAAACGCCACCAACGGTTACTTTGATACAACGGCAGCAGGCGTTACCAACCCGGTTGTCTCCCTCAGACCGGTCACCCTTGCGCATGACAAATACGTGTTTGGTGGATACTATAGCCCCCGCATGTTCATCATGAACGCCGGGCGTCTAGATTTGAGAGGTAGCTTTTTCCATAAACTGCTAGAATACAAAATCGGTGGCAGCCTGGGTACTCAAACCATCCGGCTGGGACACCGCATTGACGATGACGAGGACAGCGGCACCAAACTCGCCACTTCCTTTGACGGCAACCTGATTCTGAACCTGACAGACTGGTTGGCCGCATATGGCAGCGTGGACTTTTTGAATGCCGGACAACAATTCAGCCGCTGGCGCTTTGGTGGCGGGCTCATTGTCCGTCCCCACATCGGCCCCCTATCGCCTATGTTTGGTAAACCCATTGATCAACGGCGATAACCCCTCTTTAACAGAAACCTGCCTGTAGACGCAGACGCTTATGAATCATTCCAAACCATTTGAAATTATGCGCTGGGAAGCACCGGACGCACCAACGCCGGAGCAATTGACACGCATGATGATCCGCGAAGGATTACAACCGGCGTCCCAGGAATTGCCCGGACAATCCCGCAGCCCGGAGATGAAATTCCCCAAAACGCGTGTAATTGTTGCTTCCAGCGGTAAAGTTCAAGTCTCTTTTCCCGGATACGGCGTCATCGAAATTTCACCGGGCGATATTCTGGAAATTGCCCCGGATACGCTCCATGACCTCATTGTGGAGCATGCGCAACCCAGCTGGATTTTCCAGTCTTTCAAATAATATCAAGAGGCACAATCTACTCCGGCAAATACTGCGCAGGATAAGGGTATACACGTAATCGAAGCCAATCACCAGCACCCAATAAAACATCGCGCCGGTTGTATCGCTCCATAAACTCATCCGTGCTGGGATCGGGGATTTCACTACTATTCATGCCAAGCACCTGCGCCCACAGACTTCGATCACAGGGCAAGCGACGACGCACCATGTTGTTGAGCAATCGTGTAGAATGTCCCGGCATAATTTTACAAGCCGTTAAGGCCACCCCTTCCAAACGGCGTATCCAGCCATCGGGCGTATCAGGTATCAAGTTTACGGTATCCACCTCTCCCGTTGGCAATAAGGCCTCCGTAAACACTAACTGGATTCTTCCTTCCTGACGACCGTTGGAGGATTCCACCCGCTCCACCCTTCCCTGAAGCAAAG
>DATNQC010000269.1:0-7476 GCA_036702885.1 Oculatellaceae cyanobacterium
GCTTGGCGGTGGCCAGCTTTGTGGCTGCGTTGTGGACAGGCTCAAACGGCGCTTTGGTGATTGAAAAGGCGTTGAACCGGGCGTATCGAAAAAGCGGACGTCGGCGAAATTTCTGGCGGCAGCGATTGGTTGCGTTGTTGAGCATTCTGGGCGTGGGGCTGATTTTGCTGGTGTCTACGAACCTGGTGGTGTTTGGCAAAATGCTGATTGCAGCGGCTGAGCACTGGTGGCGGCCTGCCGGTTGGGTGTTGGGCTGGCTCAAGGTGTTGCGCTGGT
This sequence comes from Oculatellaceae cyanobacterium, assembly GCA_036702885.1. Taxonomy (GTDB): domain Bacteria; phylum Cyanobacteriota; class Vampirovibrionia; order Vampirovibrionales; family Vampirovibrionaceae; genus DATNQC01. The sequence continues at coordinate 277 of DATNQC010000269.1, forward strand.
TGATGCCGATGGGCGGGTTGTTTGCGGTCAGTTTGTTTATCTACACCGTTGGGCCGGAATGTAAGCAGCAACGTGTCTGGCGGACCATCTGGCCGGGTGCGGCGACGTTTGTAGCCTTATGGTGGCTGGTTTCCTGGCTGTTTGGCGAGTATGTCTCCAGCCTGGCCCACTACAACAAGGTGTATGGCTCGATGGGAACCATTGTGGTCTTGATGGTCTGGCTTTATCTGACCTCTTACGCCTTGCTGGTGGGTGGCGAGGTGAATGCGCTTCTCTGGCAAAAGACGCTCCGTCGTAATCGGGCGCTGGGAAAACCATCCCAGTATCGTCGCTTTTATTCCTAGGACTGGAATCGGTAAACCGTGATCCAGCCGTCCGGGGACTGCATGACTGCTTTAAAGGCTTCGGGATGCCGCTGTAATAGGAAAAATGTATCCTGCGCTTGACCAATGGTGGTTTGCCGTGTGCCTGCTTTTTGGAAGTTGTGGGCAATCAGGTAACGCACCTGGCGCTTCTGGAGCTGTTCGTATAGTCTTTCTGAACGTTCCACCAGTAATTGACGGAGCTCAGACTTGCTTGGAGTTCCGGTGGGAAGCGCCTCTTTGGGTAGAAAGAGGAAAAAATCCGTAAAGTGTCGATGGGTGTTCATGGCGTATAAATACGTTGCGCTGGATTGATCCGAATACAACAGCGTGTTTTGGGGTGTTTGGGTGCGGATGAAATGGATAACGGATTGGAATTCCTGCCAGAGTGCAGGTATTTGAACGGAAAGCGTATTGCGGAAAGGTTTATGTAGGTATGGTGATAAGCTGAATAGATTGGAGCCAATGCCCAGCAGGATGATACCACCGAGGAAAAGCGTTTTACCCCTGGCCAGCAACCGGGATTCTAGTGCGGAATGGTATAAACCGGCCATCAGGAAAGGCAGAATCGGCAGTAAAAAGCGGGGATAGATCGGCGTATAACTCCAAAATGGCAGAATGAGCAAATACAGCGATGCATAAAGTCCCGTCAGGGAAAAACGGTTTTCCTTGAACGCCTGCGTGGTTCTCAAACCCAGGCAGAGCATCAGGACGCTGTTCAGGGCGAGGATGCTAAGTGAAATCCAGGGGGAGGGTGCTTTAGCTAGATGAGACAGCATCCCGAAAAAATAGCTTGAAAAGTGACTGAACAGTGTTTCCGCTCCATGGGCGTAAAGCGAGACAGGCGTGAATTCGTGGTGGATATCCATGAAAAAGGATTGCCCGTAGGTTTCCTGGAAAGTCCGCACAAGAAAGTTGCCGGTTTGTTCCGTTGTATCCGGTCGGTGGCTTGCCCACAGCATCCAGGGAAGACATAACAGGCCGGTTGTAACAAAATAACCCAGCGCGGCTTTTCGTTTGCTTTGGAACCAGAGCCAGACAGCAATTGCCATGACGAGAACCACGCCCATAGTTCGGGTATACACGCATAAGGCGCTGAGAACACTGAGTAGGACAAGGTGGCGGAAGCGGAAGTTTGTTCCTGCTGGTCCCAGCCGGTTGGCCAGCATGATCAACAGGAATGTGATGAGCAAAAACAAAGGTTCGGACATTAACTCTACGGAAACATCGACATAAGCGTCCAATGTGCCGAGTAACAAGACAATGCCCAGCGAGTAAGGAGCCGGCAGGCTTTCCACACGGCAAAGCGTCCTGTATAGCAGTGCCAGAGCGGTCAGGCTGATGAGTATGTTGGCGATTTTGAGTGCTGCGGGCTGGGGAAGGGATGCTAAAAAGTGATCAAGCCCGGACAACAGCATTGGAAACAGTGGAGGATACTTGTAAAACAGTGGATCGCCTTCAATGCCGATGAGTTGATAGCTCCCTGCTTGTGAGAGGGCCTTGGCTACCAGTAAATAAATGCCGTCATCATAGAGTAGGCTGATGCAATCCGGGTTTAAGATCCAGATGTAGAGGCATCCCAAAGAAACCAGGCTTATACCGGCAAGCCAAGTCCAGTGGTTATGGCTTGACTCAGAAGGTGACCTTTCGCTTGGGTTCATGTCCGCGACTTCCTAGTGGGGTTCTATCCGAATCTGATTGTTTGGTAAAGCAATCTGGCTTTATTTAGCGTTTGATAGCTGGCGTTCAACGGCTTTTTGGGGTGCGATACGCAACAAAAAATGCTCACTACACGCAATGGCTTGCGTCTTGAAACTATCGTAAGGTCATTTTGGCCGTTGGACAACCTTGCCGACTGGATGTGATGCACAGACTCTCGTACAGGTTCGTTTACCATTTGCATCAGGATGGCATATAATAAGCCTGTTAACCCCGGGTTATTCTAACCGAGTCAATAAAGGATAGGGTCCCAACGTGAGCGAGTACGTTTTTAAGCTGAAAAAAGGCGATCTGGAGCTGGAATTGAAGAGCGATGACGCCAAATTCATCGAAACCCAGATGGATAACTGGCGGAATATGCTGATTACCCAGGAAGAAAGATAAGCCATAAGGTTCCTGGCTTACCGTTTTGGCCGTCCAAGGCCAATTTTTCTGGTAGAGACTTGAATAGAGGCGTTTGTATGGTTGAGCAGCACCATTACGAAATCAATCTCAGGCAGGGCAGCCTGTACATTAGCCTGTCCTCGGATGACTTGTATTTCATTTCAAAGCAAATGGATAAATGGTGCCGCGTCTTGATGGATGACAGCTATATTCCCATTACCATTCCGGATGCGCATCCGAAAACGGTCGCTCCGGCTGCCACGCCACAGCCGGCCATGGCGCAGCCTCAACCACCAATTTCAGAACCGGTGGCGGTTCAGACTGTATTGCAACAGCAAGCGCCTGAGCCTCAGCCGATTCCCCAACCCATAGCGACTCAACCACAACCGGGGCCTTCCATGCCGCCAGCAGCGACTGTCGTTCAGCCAGCTTTTACGGAGCCAGCCTCCGTGCCTCAGCCGTCTACCCCGGTTGCTGCCAAGCCTCCGGAAGATGTGGTGATTGATTCTCTCTTGAAGGAATTTGAAGATCCTGTCCCAGAGGCGCCTGCATCCGCTGCCGCTGGTTCCGGTCCAGATCTGGCGGGTGTGACCAGCTTGCCGGATCTCTGTGATCGCGCCCGGGCTGAAAGCTCTGAGGACTTTTTACTGCTTTCCGCTTTTTATTTGAGCCAGTTTGAAGGTGAGGAGCGGTTCTCCCTCAAGCGGATCAATGCGATGCTGGTCCGTTCCGGCCTGACGCCGGTAAACCATAGCGTTCTGGAAGCCGCCCTTCGTGCCGGTACGTTGTCGATGGTCCCGGATTTGTCCGGTATGGCTGAAGTGAGTGAGTATACTCTGACCGAAGAAGGCTATCAGGCGGTTCGGCGATTGTTTTAGTCCAATACTTGTCAGTCTGGCCCAATATTCCAGAATTTTGAAATGATTAATCCGATGAAAGTCTTATTTCATCGGTGTGCCTTGCTATATACTCTGAGATAAGGTGGTGGCTGGGCTGTTTTTGGAAGTGGTCATTGTAAAGTTGCTGTTTCCCCAAGGTTTTTTTGAGGCTGGAAAATGGAAACTGTGTGGGCGAGGCCTTCTCAGGATAGGGTGAGACGTTTGTATGCGTCTGAACCGGGCGAAAACGGACGTGTCACATTTGTAATATTCCCTTGAAAGAGGGCTGTGGAAGCATTCTTTTTTTGCTAATCTTAAAAAACGCACAGCTCTTTTAAGAATAACCGACGACCGAAAATATCCAGTTTGCAATCACTCGTTGAAATTTTGCCTCACCAGAAGGGTGCTGCCAATGGAGGATCCGAATTTGGCTATCGAGATGCATATGCCCGAATTACAGATTGAAAGTGGCATTCATGATACCAGTAAGGTAAAAATCTTTACGGGACGAGCAAATCCGAAATTGGCTCAGGAAATCGCCCGGTACTTGGGCACCGAACTGGGTAAGGTCGAGATCAAAAACTTTAGCGACGGGGAAACCTACGTTCAAATTAAGGAAAACGTGCGGGGTAGCGATGCGTTCATCGTGCAGCCGACCTGTAACCCTGTCAATGACAACATGATTGAGCTGTTGTTGATGATTGACGCGCTCAAGCGTGCCAGCGCCAACACCATTACAGCCGTGATTCCCTACTACGGCTATGCCCGTCAGGACCGGAAGACCGCTGGCCGTGAGCCAATTTCCGCCAAACTGATGGCCGATCTCATCACTACTGCTGGTGCGGATCGTGTTGTGGCGATGGATCTCCATACGGGTCAGTTGCAAGGCTTCTTCAACATCCTAGTGGATCACTTGTATGCCACGCCAGTGCTGTTAAGCTACATCCAGCAAAAGAATCTGGAAGATCTGGTGGTGGTCAGCCCGGATGCTGGCGGCGTGGAGCGGGCTCGCGTTTACGCGAAAAAGCTCAACGCGCCCATTGCGATTATCGATAAGCGCCGGAGCGCCCATAACGTGGCAGAAGTCTTCAATATTATTGGAGATGTTAAAGGCAAGACGGCAGTTCTGGTGGATGACATGATTGATACCGCTGGAACCATCTGCTCTGGCGCGAAAATGATTTTGGACTCCGGGGCCAAGGAAGTCTATGCAATGGCGGTTCACCCTGTCTTTTCAGGCCCTGCGGTAGAGCGGATTGAACAATCCGTGTTCAAGCAGGTGATTGTGACCAACTCCATTCCGCTTAGCCCTGCCGCACAAGAGTTGGAGAAAAAAGGAAAAATCGTTCAGCTTTCCGCTGCACCGGTTTTAGGTGAAGCTATTGGCCGGATCCACGATCACCAGTCCGTCAGCGAAATGTTCAAGTAAAAAACGCAACGTCTTATTGGGCGAGGAGTTCGCCATGCCTCAACTGACCTATCACGTGCCGGTGGATGCCGAGTTACAGACGATTTGGAACGTTCTGCTGGACCGGATTGAGCATCCGGATCGCTATCTGGCCGGAGTGGAGTCGTTCAGCTTTCCGGAAAGCGAGGAAGATTACGCGGTTCGGGAAGTATTGATTGGGGGCATGCCGCTGAAAGAGCGGATTACGATTGATGAACGGTTGGGTGAAGTTCGCTACGAGTTGCTGGAGCATCCGCTGTTTACGGGGGATGTCTATAACGCACTGATTCCGCCAGCGGAAGATGATCCGAAGGCGAAGCCTGTGGTGCAGTTTCGGATGAACTGGCAACCCTTGAACGAGGATGCCCGCGCAGTCGAGCAGGAAGTGTTGCCAGTTCTGGAAGCCTCCCTGAAAGACGCCGTGCATTATGTGCGCGATTTGTCGGAACACATAGAAAAACAGCAATCCATTTAAGTATTAAATAGGTCTCCTGCGCTATCTCTGAGTTTCTTGGGTTCTCTATGAGCAATCGTTTGTTGTCGTCTAATAGGCCTTATACTCCGTATAACAGCTTATGGAACGCTGTGTCTCCATTGGGGAAAGGCTTGGGTCGTGTCAGGTTTGCATCTGAAGACGCCTTAATGGAAGTACCTGAGCGGGACGAGGTTACACTGGGAACAACTTCAGCCCAAGTAGCGGAGCCTGAGAGTACAGAAACAAAACAACCACCGCATTTTTACTCTTGGGAACAGGCGTGTCGGCTTACGAGAGAGATGTCCGCACTGCCCTTACCCTGGCGTATCTATTGGTATTGTGGCCCCAAAGCGAACATTATGCTTAGTCACATGCTGCAAAAAGGAATCTCTGAAAGTGCCCTGGGGGTTATTCAGGCTTGTTTGGCTGATTGTTCCCCTTCTAATGTGGAAGCAAGTGAGGAAGGTAAAGCCGACAGTCCCTATGCTAAGCCACCCTTTTCTCCACAGCTTTCGGCAAAAGTTCGTGAGCTTCTGGAAAAAGACATTGTTTATCTGCCTGGAATTAACCTTCGGTTGGGGAAGAAAGGAATTCTTCTCACAAAAGAGGATGAGGATAGAACAAAGCTAAATTTCCAGAAACGAGCCAGTTGGGAGCTACCCTGGCCCCATGAAAAATCCCGATTCTGGAATCATATTGCTCCAACGATACGTGTGAAAAAGGGCAGGAACGTTGAAGTGATGGTGATTGATCCCGGTGTGAATACGGAGCGCCCTCTTTCGATATCGGAATGGCATCGTGCATTGAATTGTTCATCCGCCGTTGCTTTGACGAACTCCCTGGGGCGGGAGGATGCGTGTCAGCCATCCTATATATGTACAGAATTACTGTCAGATGTAGAGGCCAAACGCTTGCAGACAATTGTGCTCAAGCAATCGGGGGTAAAGATCCCGTTGGACGGGCTGGCAAGTTTTATCAGTAATCAACCTAAAGCGGATTATGCCCGTATTGTCACGGAATTTTTTCGCTTAAAACCACAGGATGATGGACCGAACTTAACCCGGCAATATATTCGTTATTATGCGAGATTGCTTTGTCTGGAAGAGCGCTATCTTTTCAAGGAAAAGCTTTATGATCCTAAAGCCGTGAAAGCCTGGATGAACTTTTTGCAGCCATTTTTGACCTATCAGCGCTGGCTGGAAGATTTGGAAAAGTCGGCTTAACCCAAAAGAAAAGAGCCGGAAATCCGGCTCGATAAGATCCCCAAAAGAAAGCTTTTATGTATGTCAGGCTATACCGCTGACTCGCGTCTAACGATTAGTTGCTGCTCTCGACCCAGCCTGAACACTCCAATACTCTTCCCGACAATCGCTCCCTAAAAGCGGTTTGTTCCGCAACTCCCTATCCGCAATGAATCAGAACTGTTAATGGTATTGAAGAATTTTTTGAGTTCTTTTACAACTGTCCAGTTGTCTAAAAAAATAGCCGAGCTTCGGATTGTATTGCCTCAAGCATAAAATTACCCAGCGCTACAAAAATAAAAACCCCCTTGCGGAATCCGCAAAGGGTACGAGTGGTAAAGCGTGGAAAGTACGTTTGAGCTATAGGGTAAACTTTTTATACTCGATATCATATTTTTTTTAGGGCAAGCGTCCTATTACCCGTTTGTCGATATTTCTATTTCAAGGCATTAGCCGGTTGGATAACGTGGAACGTCTGCAATTGGGACGTATTCGGGTAAAAACATGGGCGGTGCGAGGGGTTGTGGATGCGGATCCGATGCGTGCTTGTGGTAGGATAGCGGGGTAATCGGTTCCAAGGAGTTTTGAAGATGTCATCCCCTTCAAGTCAGACTTTGTCGGAAAACCAACGCCTTTCGGATAGCAATGTCAACCGTAGCGGTGTTGTTATCGGGATGATTGGCCTGGGTACGGT
>DATNQC010000271.1:0-11866 GCA_036702885.1 Oculatellaceae cyanobacterium
GTTTGCGGGATTCCAAATGTCGGATGGTGATGGATTCGCCGGTGACGTGAAAACTTTTTACCGGCTTTTGAGAGGCGGCTAACAGTTGTCCTACGGTATTGGCCACGGCCTCGTCTTCAATCCGGTAATCACTGACCAGAATTTCCGTATCGTGAAGTTCCGCCGGTTTGAGGAAGCCGGTTCGCTTGGGTTTGACCAGTTTTAGCTTGATTTCTTTGAACAGACTGGCTTCCCCAACGGGAATGTACACCTCTCGGACATGGATTTTGGCGATTTCCGGCAGCTGCTGGAAGATAATTGGCAAGTAGCGGATTTGAACCGTAATGTACTTGATATCCCCCAGTGGGCGATGGCGAAGATCCCGGATGGCTGTGGTGTTCAGGTGGACCTGGATGCCATGCGTCCAGGTGGGTTGCAAGGTCAGTTCGCGTATCTGGAAACGAACGCCCGTGGATTCGTTCAACCCCTTCTCAATTTCTGTCTTTAAGGCCTCTTTATCGATCAGGTTGGGGATGTTGGTAAACAGCACAACCAAACCGGTTCCCGTAAGCAGGAACACGCCCAATGCCAGGAATAACAGCTTCCGATTCAACAGCTTCCCTCAGTCCGTCTTGATGCTGTCTGTTTTGGACTCAGACAGGCTCTGTTTACTCAGACTTGCCTGCTTCTTCGGCTTTATCGGATCTGTTACCGCTTGCCGCGTCTTTAAATTGTTTGACGCCATCACCCAGCGATTTCATCACATGCGGTAATTTGCCTGGTCCGAAAAGAATCAGCACCAGCACTACAATAATGCTTAACTCCGGAACGCCCAGGTTGATGAAGAGTGGATGGTTAAAAAACTGCATAGTCATTGCCTTTTTCTTACGGTTGCTCTAGCCTGTTGCTGCGGTGAGCAAAATCCGGGAAGCTGACTTGTTTCGGGACGAATACGGTTATTGGCAAGGGCCTCTTTGTATAGATTCTGGCATCCCTGCACTCTTTCAATTGATTGCACCGTATATTCCAGGCACACCGTATGGTATATTTTACAAAAAATCGGTGAAAAGAGAAATATGCGCAACAACCAGTCCTCCGAACATCGGGCGGTTCGGCTAAAGACTTACAAGCCGACTGGCTTGCCGACGGCTGGAAGCCAGGTCCGGCACATCCGGGACCGTGAGGGTTTATCCGAATTCCTGAGAGCAAAGGGCTTTCGCCTGACGCCTCAGCGGGAAAAAATCCTGGATATTTTCTATGAGCTGCCCGCTGGTGAACATCTTAGTGCGGAAGAGCTGCAAGAACAGCTTCAAAATGAAAACTCGGATATCAGTCTGGCGACGTCTTACCGGACCTTAAAGCTGCTGGCTTCGCTGGGGGTTTTGCGGGAGCTGGATTTTGCCGAGCAGCATAAGCATTATGAGTTGATCCGGGATGCTGAAGCGCCGCATCATCATATCATCTGCCTGAATTGCGGGCGGATGGAGGAGTTTGAAAGCGACGAAATTGTTGAGCTTTCCACGTCCTTGGCCACGGAGCGTGGTTTTCAGGTAGTGGATGTGCAGCTTAAGCTGTATGGCTTCTGCTGTGAGCGTAATAGCTCGGATAAATAAAACGCTTACCGATTCTCTTTCGGTGATGCCGGCAGATAGACTGTAAAGACAGCGCCTTGGCCAGGCGTGCTTGTGGCCTTAACGCTGCCTCCATGGCGTTCCGCGATTCGTCGCACCAAGGAAAGGCCGATGCCAGTGCCGGGGTGTTCTTTTTCGTGTTGCAGGCGTACGAATGTATCAAAAATCTTGTCGGCATACTCTGGTTTAAACCCTCGCCCATTATCGGATATGGTGATTTCATAACCCGCTTGAGCGCTTCTTGCTGAGATTTGGATTACGGGCGGGATGCCGGGGCGATGGAAGGATAAGGCATTGTCCAGAAGTTGAAAAAACATCTGGCGGATTTGGGAGGTGTCGCAATTTAACGTCGGCAGATTATCAATCTGAATCTGCGCCTCCGTTCCCTTGATTTTATGTGAAAGTTCCGACAAGACTTCGCGTAAGACCAAAGATAAATCTGTTGGTTGGAAGGGGCCTCCTCTCCGGGTAATGCGGGATAAATCCAATAAATCCTGGATTAATTGCTGCATGCGCCGAACCGCATGCTGAATACGCTCTAGATCATCCAGCGCCTGTGCATTATTCAGATTCTGCAGGACCGAATGCAGGTGATCACTGAAAAATGCGATTTTCCGCAATGGTTCCTGCAAGTCGTGAGAGGCAATCGTGGCAAAGTGCTCCAGCTCCTTATTGCTTTGTTCCAAGCGGCGGGCATAGGCTGCCAATGCTTCTTCGGACATTTTGCGTTCATGAATATCGATGGCAGAGCCCAAGAATCCGATCAGTTTTCCATCTAAGAGAACAGGGCCACCATCACCATGCACCCAACGGTATATGCCATCTGCACGTCGCAGGCGGCATTCATATTGAAAATACCCCTGTTTTTCATAAGCTTCTTGGAGTGTTGCCTGAATGTGGGGTAGGTCGTCCGGATGGATATATGGGAACCAACCAGTTTTGAGGACTTCTTCAGAACTGCTGCCAAGATATTCGACCGCACGTTTGTTAAGGTAGGACACCTCCTGAGCTTCATTGACTAACGCAATCAACATGGGGGATGTGTCAGCCATCGCGCGGAAACGTCTTTCTCCCTCTAACAGTGCGCGTTCGGCTTGTTTCTTTGCGCTAATGTCCAGCATAAAGGCGAAAAAACTGCCGGCGCCATCCTCGACCCCTCCCATGAGGATGTCGATTGGTTGTCCGTCTCGCCGGACGAATTGCCGTTCATACGGCCAAAAGATGCCTTGTCTTTGTAATTCTGCCATTGCCAAATCATCCAAAAAGGCTTGTTCGGGGGGCGTGATATGTCGCCAGTTCAACTTCCCTGTCGACAAATCCTCCAGGCTTGCGCCAAGCAAATTGAGGAAAGCTTCATTCGCACCTTGAATTTCGCCTTGGCTCGTTCCCCAAAATAGACCTAATAATCCTGAGTGAAACAGTCTGCTTAAACTGGCGAAATGGTCATTCGCTTTTTCTAAAAACAGCAGAAATGCTCCATCAATAGGAAACAGGCGGTATTCAAGGATGCTGGCAGAATTGCCTGGTTGGATGGGGGTTGCCTTTCCTGTGAGCGCTTCTTGTGGAGGGAGCGTCTGGATATCTTGGAGGTGTGGCAGGCCAGTGAGGACGTCTTTAATCAACCGGTTACGAAGTTCCTGCAAACTGCGGTTTAAAAGCCGGGCTGCCGCATCATTAATGAACCCAATTCTGCCATCTGCTTCGATGAATACGACACCCTCTTGAAGGTTGGCAAAAACCTTCTCCTGAACGGATTGGGGAAGTTTTGTCCAACTGTCTAGATATTTCATGGGTGTTTCTTCCTCAAAATTTGAATATCAAGCTGATGACGAATACATTGAGCGCAGTTTTGAGCCGGATTGAAGACCCTGGTAGTGGACCTAGGGGCGTTTGTATGGGGCCTTGTCGGGAGCCTTGGAAACCGTGCCGGAACATGGCGGCAAGCGTAAAGCGAGGACTGAACCGATAGGAGGCGCCCACGCTGAGGTAGTTTTGAGTGACAGCGGGGGAGCCAATGGCAAATGCGGTATAAATAGGCTTGATGGGAGACAAGTTATAAGAATACCCAATCCGTACTGAACAGTTTTCGCTCATCTCATATTGAATCCCGCTTGCTAGAGCCCAAATACTTTGCCATCCAGAGCCTTTCACGGTTGCTTGGGGGGTAAAACCAACCTTGTCGTAGCTGGTCGTGTTGGCGTAATCAATGTAGCGGGCATCCACTGCGATTTTTGTCCGCGGGATTCCGGAAAAACCGACCCCGACCGATGCGATCATCGGAACATTGGCGCGGGTGCTGACTCTGCGTTCCACACCAGTTTCATAGGTGACTTTGGGATGGTATGGCAAAAACCACTGCGGACTTTTAATGGAGGCTCCCAGGTGAAGCCAGCTCCGATGATAGTAAAGCCCTCCTTGCACGCCGATGCCGGGTGCGTAGGCCTCTTTCTTGATTTTTGGGTAAGTGGGAATGCCGTCGCCATCAAAATCGAGGGGTGGCGCTCCTGAAAAGGGCTCCGACGAAAAGCCTGTAATGTTGAAGTTGGGCTGCACACCCAGTGACCAGTGCTTGTTGAGCCGGTAAGCAATGGTGGGGGAGATTTGTAGGAATGAACCAAATACTTTTGTGTCGCCGGATCCGATGGGTGGATCGAGTGTGACCGGATTATTGCCATGGTGGGTGAAATTTACTGTGGAGCCGCCCACACCTGTGACCAAGACGCCCCACCGCCAGGGACTCTGCTCAATTTTTTTCACAAAACCAATGCTGGGAGCGACTGTAAAATTCGCCCGGTTTTTCACTTCCCCAGATAAATTAATAGGTGGTAAATCCGGTGCTATGGCATTTGCGGGTATGGATGATGACAGGGTGGACATCACAAAAACCGGTTCCGCGTTGATATCCAATTCCGTAGCTTCAAGCTCCGTAATGGTGGCGGGGTTCCAAAACTGTGAACCGGAAGCGTCTAGAGGCATTGCCGTGGCAGCGCCTCCCATACTTTGATTGATGGCGCCAACGCCGCTAATCAGGTTGGCGATTTGTCCCTGCGCTTCTGGTGTGTATGAATTCCAAAGCAAAAAACAAAGCGCTATTTGCCAGCGCACTGTTAGTCATCCCTCTCGCCTCAAAACTATATATTAACAATCCTCTTTCTACCCGGCAATGCCTGAAAGGATATACTCCGCTAATCAGCAGCCAGGGTATTTTGCGATGCGGGGTGCGACTTACAGTCTGACTGACCGAAGCGTGGCTATTGGCTCATTGAAGGGGTCTACAAATGGCTGCCTGACCACTCAAAGGCGGGTTGTGAGGCTTTGAGGCGAGCGGCTTTAATAAAGGGAAACGTCATCCACGGCTTGATATTCAATATCAAACCCTGCCGGCAGAATGGAAATACTTTTGCCGCCTAGCACCGATATGGAAAGATTGCTGAATAAAGGTGTGTAGCGAACCTTGACGTTGGCTTGGTAGGCGTGCCGGTTTGGAATTTGCTGAACTGTGGCTTCCTGGACGTCGAGAGAAGCTGCGGCCAATTTTTTATCAAGTAAATTTTTGCCAACCTGAGGGTTATGATAGGTGGCTGCGGCATGAGCTCCCTCATTGGCCGCCATTTTGGCCCCTTCATATACGAACCAGACCCGCCCCAATTCAATAATGAAGAACGATATCAACAGGAAAATGGGGAAGGTGAGCGCCAGCTCAATCAGGTTTTGCCCCTGCTCGGCGCTTTTGCAATGCCGTTGCAGCAAACGATTCCATGACATCATTGACGAAACCGACTTTCGATTCAGTGACTTAATAGGTATCGGACGGCAGTGGTAAAAGTTTAGGGAGTGCCATTGGCTTATTATGTTTTGTAATGAGCGGTTCTGCCCGTAGCCTCACACCGGCGTAATTGAGCTATACTATTTTTGCGATTGATGCGCGTTGCGTATTGGGCAAGGGCTGCCCTCCGCATCGGGACTGCTCCTCCATGAAACAGTCCCAGGCGATAGGATTCCGCGGAATGCGGGTCAACTGCCTCTTGCCTTACGATTACCGGATCGATGCGGTATGGCTAGGCCCCTGCGGATGGAGAGATAATGCAACATTGCGGTAAGTGCGGCGACTACAACCTGGATGAGAGCATTTTTTGCAGTCACTGCGGAACCCGGCTAAACTATAACTGCCCTTCCTGTGGTTTTCAAAATTTGCCCAACCAGGATTTTTGTGGTGGCTGCGGACAGCAGGTGTCAACGACCGTATCACCACCGGCTTATAAGCCGGTTCAGCCGGAAGCAGCAGCTCCCCCATCCTCTCCAATCCCTCCAGAAAAAACGGAACAGTCGGAAAAATCACTGTCTGTTGCCGTGGAAAGTCCAATCAGGGTGGAGGATATCCAGCCTCAGCCTGTTGAACAACCGACTGGCACTTCAGAGCCGGTGACTTTTGCGCCTTATCAAACGTTGGAGGCTTATGCCCTGCTTTCGGTGGAGGTGGCCAATTGGCAGCAATTAGTGGCGGAGAGACATGAAGTCAGTGAGCTTGAGACGGCCCATCGGCAGGTTTTGCGGAGTCTCGAACAAAAAACGCTGGCTGCAGGCGGACAAATCCAGGTGAGTAAAACCCGGATCGCGTTTATTACGTTCAAGCAGCAGGCGGATCTGCTGACTTCTCTCCAAACAGCAATTGACTTGGCGCTGGACGCGCTGAAGCAGGATTTTTCCTTCCCCGGCTTTTCGCTCAAGTTGAAAATGGGGCTGGATATTGAAAAAGCCGCTGCCAGAGATCCCCTCACTTCCACACTGGAGCGTTCGATGAGTCTTCCTGGCAGTTTAACGGTGAGTGAGCAGGTATACCAGCAGGTTAAGGACCTGTATCGGGTAGAGCCGGTGGGGCCTGTGCCAATGGGCAACCGGATGCTGCAGTTTTACCGGATTTTATCGCCCGGTGCGCAATTGCCGTCCCCGGCGACCGTAATGGAGCCGCGACCGGAACCGCCACCCAAGTCAATCGTTCGTAAACCTATCGAGCCGCAGGATGCACCGGCGAGCCCGTCTCCCCAACCCACCGCTTCTGAAGTGCCATCTGCGCCGCCGCCGTTACCGACGTACACGGCGCCAGTTTTTGGGAGCTTCAAACAGGAGCCGAAGGCTCCCAACCTCGATTATACCGGGGCAATTGAGGCATTGATTTCGGATTTAAGCGCATTCCTGGTGCAAGGCACATCGGCAAAGGGTAAAGTTGTCTCGCTGGCAGCACCGGACGGGCTGGGAAAAAGCAGCATCATTCAGATGGTTCGTAACAAAATCGACCCGGGCAATGATAAGGCCATTTGGCTGGGCGGTTTCAATTACCGAAGTCTGTCCGATAGCTCGCCCCTGTTTTATTGGATTGAAGTCCTTCAGAATATGATGAGCTTCATGTTTGAAGGGCATGAGCGAGAGCTGGTCCAATCCCAGATTGAAAAGTTTCTGGCCTTTATTTATGACGGCCAGGTGCCGCAGGAAGAAGCCGCCTTTTTGTTTGATTTTATGTCCGTAACCCCGCTTCAGCCGCTGGGGGAAGATGCGCGGCATTTGAGTGGACGGCTGGAATTATTCTTCCTGAAGTTTTTGAGGCACTTGTCTCAAAAAAAGCCGCTGATTCTGGTTTTTGAAGAATTACCCAATGCAGATGCCGCATCCGTAGAACTGCTGGTGAACCTGCTGGTAAAAGGGTTGTGGGATTTGCCGATTTGTATCCTGATGACCCAAACGCCTGAATTTTATGCTTCCGGCGCTTTGGCGGACGTGCTGAAAAAAGGCGTGTATCGGGAACTGGTTGTCGCACCTTTAAACGATGCGGACGCACAGCGCTTTTTGGATGATGGACCTTTGGGCGGACGGCTCAGTGAATTTTCCGAAGTGTTGATTGATAGCGTCCTGCGTTATGCGCACGGCTTGCCTTTATATCTGGAAGAAGCGCTTCGGTTGTTGCATTTACGGGGCGTTCTGGCGGTTGATGAAACAACAAACAAGTTTATTCCAGGGCAATCCGTCAATGCGGAAGATGCCTTTCTGCCGGATAGTCTGGAGCATATCATTCGTGAGCGGATGAACTATCTTGGAGACAACACCCGGTATATCCTGCAGGTGGCTAGCGTGATGGGAGAACGCTTTTCTGTGAACCTGCTGATGGCGATTTCCCAGGCAGACGAAGAGAGTTTCCGCCAGGCGTTAACCACGTTGTTTAACCATGGTTTTCTGATTCCTGATGCGGTGAATACGGGACGTTTTCGTCATACCGTCTTGTGGAAAACGGTTTACGATACGCTAGAGCCGGATTGGCGCACACAAATGCACCAGTTGATCAGTGAAACCTTGGAGCAGGATTTCCAGCAAGGCTTGACGGTGCATCCGGTTTTGATTGCGCATCATGCCGAGCAGGGTGGTCTTTTGGTGCGGGCTGTCCACTTTTGGAACCTTGGGGGAATCTTTGCCGGACGCTTGGGGGCCTGGACGGCCATGAACATGGCTATGACCCATGCGCTGGACTTGATGAAGCGGCAGGAAGGGCCGATTTATACGCAGGAGCTGGCGCTTCGGCTGGCGGAAACACTGGGCTCGCTCAACATACAATCCAGGCCGGAATTTGCGGTGGGCTGGCTGGAATGGGCGCTTTATTACCGCAGGGTCACCGGAGGGCAGACGGCGCAGCTGATTGAAACCTTGGGCGCTTTAACGGCTGCTTATGAAGCCACAGGGGACTTCCCAAAAACCCTATCCACTTTGGAAAGTTCGTTGGAACTGATTAACGCCCATGAATACCCATTGGAAGCGGCTTCACTGCGTATCAGTAAAATGGAAACTCTGGTGGCGATGGGGCGTTATCAGCAGGCGCGCGATTTGATGGAAACCGATATTGCGCCGATGATGACCGCCGAGGTGACAGAACAGGCTGAATTTCTGGAGGCGTATTTACAGGCCAGGTTGTTATACGGGCAAATTCTGTCTGCCCAATGTGATCCGAACACACTGACCTATCTGGAAGAAGTGGGCCAGATGGCCAATGCTCATGATTTGACCGGGCTTTCTGTGGCGGTTCGTCTGGCTCAGGCGACATACCTCTTGCGTAGCGGGCAATATGAGCTTTGCAACCGGGAAGCGGACGAGTTGCTGCATACCATTGAGAATATGGGGCAACCGGAGTGGTTTCTGGCGCAGTGGGGACTGCTTGCCATGATGTATCACTGTGAGATGGAAGACTGGGAGAGTGCTTCCCAGCTGACGTTGACGGTAATTGCAAAAGCAGAGGAAAGTCTGGATTATCCGACGCTCGCGACCTCACAGGCGTATGCGGGATATATTGCGGGCAAATTGGGCAAGATTAAGGAGGCCCGTCAAACCTTGGAAAGTGCCCTGCAGCTGGCATCGGATCATCGGATGGCGGCAGCAGCGTTGATTGGCTGGCGCTTGCTGGCGGAATTTGAATTATCCCTGGGGAACCAGGAAGTGGCCTATGAGCTTGCCACGAAAGCACTAGAGATTGCGCGGAAACCGGAAATCCGTAATGAGTATGAAATCCTTCAATTGAGTCTGATTTGCGCGCGGGCGCTGCTGGCGTATGGAGAAATCAAAACCGCAGGAAAAGTGCTGGAACGTTTGTGGTTGCATTCTGTTCAGTCCAAAATGCGCCCAATGATTGCGGCTTGCGCTGCGGAGATTGGGCAGCTCTATAAGCAAATGGCTCATGACGCCCCTGCCGACTTGAGTAAAAAGCATCTCATGCGCAGTACGGAGTTTTTCTTGAAAGCCAAAGGAATCTGGCTGGAGCTCCGTCATCTTGCGAACGTCAAACGGGTGGATGCTGCAATCCCGCGTATTTAGGCATTCAGGGGCTGTAGAACTATTGAATTTTTAAGGAGCCAATTTTTATGAGTCATTCTCACCATTCCGCTCATGGCTTGGTAAACCGTGATGAAGAACACTTGCGTTTGTTGGGTGTCTATCATCTGCTGTTTGCCGGATTTAGCGGATTGGGTGTGTTGTGGTTTGGCTTGCTGCCTTTGCTGCTAGGCCCTACTTATTTCCAGTGGTTGAACAAGCCTCCGGTGCCGCCGGAAGTCCTGTTTTTCGGATTAGTCAGTGGCAGCTTGATAACAGCAGTCATGGCATTCAATGGCTGGTCGCTAAAGGCCCACCGACATCGGCTTTGCTGTATTATCCTTAGTTGTATTGAATGCCTTATTTCCCCAGTTGGTCTGGTTTTGGGGATATCTGCCATTTTGGTACTGCGCCGTGAGTCGGTGCGCGAATTATTCAAGGCAAAAGTGACGCACTAGGCACAAGATTACGCGTCTTTGCACAGGCTATTGATACAGGCTGCCAGGGCATTTCTATTGAGGCTGTAATAAGAAAATTGTCCCTGCTTTCGTTTGGATAGCACGCCGGCGTCCACCAGGACATTGGTGTGATGGCAAAGCAAAGCCAGGGTGATGCTGAGTGCTTCGGCCAGCTCTTTTCCACAGAGTTCATCCTGCGCAGATAAGAGTTCCACGATTTGCAATCGAGTGGGGTCCGACAGGGCGTTAAACATTCTGGCGCGCTGGGCTAAATCGAGTGAAGACATCAAGTTTTTCCGCTTATCCAAGTCCATTTTAACTGGAGGGGATTCATTACTTCAATGTTTTAAATACCTTTTTAGTAAAATAGTTAAATAACTACTTGATTATTACTAAAAATCTTCTATAGTGAAGGTATCAAATGATGTGGAAGAGGATCTCCAAAAATGGCATTGTTTGCTCCGCTTGTGATGAGAAGCGTCACGCTTAACAACCGAATTGGCATTTCGCCGATGTGCCAGTACTCTGCAGTGGATGGGCTTGCCAATGACTGGCATCTGGTGCATCTAGGGGGTCGGGCAGTTGGTGGCGCCGGGCTAGTCATGGTGGAGGCGACGGCTGTTGAGCCTGATGGGCGAATTACCCCGGCGGATCTGGGGTTATGGTCTGATGCGCAGATTGAACCATTGCGGCGGATTGCTCGCTTTATCCAGGCGCAAGGCTCGGTTCCTGCCATCCAGATTGCTCATGCGGGTAGAAAGGCAAGCGCAGCCCTGCCTTGGGAAGGCGGACATGCCATTACGCCGCAAGCGGGTGGCTGGTTCCCCACCTTTGCACCAAGCCCAATTCCATTTGACTCCAATTGGCCAACCCCTCAGGCATTGGATGCCGATGGCCTGAATCGAATCCGACAAGCGTTTATAGAGTCTGCCAGCCGCGCGTTGGAAGCGGAATTTCAGGTTCTGGAAATTCATGCCGCCCACGGCTACTTGTTGCATGAATTTCTCTCGCCACTCAGTAATCACCGGACCGATGACTATGGTGGTTCTTTTGAAAATCGCACCCGCTTGATTCGGGAAATTGTGCAGGATGTTCGTTCGGTTTGGCCTGCACACCTGCCGCTTTGGGTCCGGATTTCTGCCACGGATTGGGTGGAAGACGGCTGGGATCTGACACAGTCGGTGCAACTGGCCAAATTGCTGAAGCCGTTGGGCGTCGATTTGCTCGATGTGTCCTCAGGCGGCTTGGTTCCGAATGCACACATTCCCACAGCGCCGGGTTATCAGGTGCCGTTAGCTGAAACCATCCGCCAGGAGGCGGACATTCCCACTGCTGCGGTGGGTTTGATTACGGAACCGGCTCAAGCGGAGCAAATTGTGCAAAGCGGCCAAGCTGATATGGTGTTAATCGGGCGGGAGTCGCTGCGGGAACCATACTGGCCTTTGCATGCCGCGTTTGATCTGGGCGTAGAAGTGGCTTGGCCGGTCCAGTACCATCGGGCGCAACCACGCCTGTATCAGCTTCGATAGCTTTGTGAAGGCGAAGTATTGATAGGTTTATGAGTCCGGGGTTGAATAGGTGATAGCAAAAGCTCCCCTGTAAGGGGAGCTTTCTTGTATGAATTAAGAAGCGTTTCGGATTTTGTTGAGCGCCTCATCATATTCCGCGGCATGGAGCGCCTCTATCATTTTGAACGCCCGGAAGCGATTGGCTGCTTTCTGGAAGATATTGGCGTGCTGCCTGGATTCAGCTGCCTGCTCACGAAATTCGAGCACCGCGGATTCATTGCCTTCTTCCAGTGCGATGCGCTCAAATTCAGGGTACATCTGGTTGGTCTCATAGAGTTCCCCGTCTCGCGCCAGTTCCAGGAGCTTCTCAACGGTCATCCCTTCCTTGGGATAGAGCAGTTGCAGGTGGGCAAAGGCGTGGCCGGTTTCCTGGTCTGCAATATCT